>CAMBQX010000006.1 GCA_945870085.1 Bifidobacterium breve
AATTCCGGTGATTTAACGACTAAAACGCGCGCACTCAGCAGCGATGGGACCTTTGCTGCCTAACGGGTGAGCTGGAGGAGCACCACGATGATCGATAGCACCAGCAGCACCAGGGCCGGTGCCATTTCCTTACCTGATTGCTTCGCGCGCAGGTGCGCGATGGCTGCTCCCAAGAAATAAAGAACGAAGCCAATAGCGGCGAGTAGGCCCAATATTGGGAGCCAGATACCGGCGAGTAGGCCCAATGCGCCGAATATTTCGATCGCTCCCAGCAAGCGGATCTGGCGATTTTCGAGGCCAAGACCGCCCAGCATCTCGACTGTTTTGGCGTTACCTGAGTACTTTCCAAATGCCGAGAATGCTCCGATCAAACCAAGAAGGGCGGTAAAGATGATTAGTGCGATGCTCATTGATACCTCGTCGGCTAGTAGTTGGCGAAAACTGGACCTCTGCTCGTCACCCAAAAAGAGGGCCAGCTGATGGTGTCAGGTTACCGCTGGGGCTTCTTCAACGATCAGAGGCTAGTTGAACGTTCTACTAATATAGTTGAAATCTTAACTAAAGTCAACTTGCGCCTGTTCGAGCGCTCAGGGTTGGGGCTCCACTCCCTCTAAAGATTCACGAACGATCTAAAGGATTTGGCCGAGACTGAGCCATGCCAACCCACCCCCCAAACATCTAGATGAGTGCTCACTTAATTCATGCCACATGAACTCGGGGCGAATCTTGCTAAACCCTTGGTTTTAGCGCGGGAGTGTTTTACCATCATTTACAGGTGCCCGTTTAGATATTGACCCTTCCAATGATTAAGGAGAATCAGATGCCAAGTATTAATATTGTTACCCCCGCAAGTTCCGCGCCAACTGATCGGCTCGCACTCGGTGTTGGTTGGGTACGGCCCGGTGTGGCCGGTATCGGCGGCACCCTAAACCCCTCTAGCGGCGGTGTCGATTATGATTTTTGTTCCGGTGCTTGCTTTGAGGGTAACGAAGAGTAGCACCGTTGCCTACCACTAGGTGGGGTGTTTAAACCCTGCTGCTGGCCCCTGACCGCTCAACGAAAAGAAGTTCACACCTACCAACGAAGTAATAGATCACAACAACGAGAAGAATGGAGCATGAAATGCCCAATATTGATATTGCTACCCCAGCAAGTTCAGCGCCAACTGATCGGCTCGCACTCGGTGTTAGTTGGGCACGGCCCGGTGTGGCCGGTATCGACGGAGCCCTACCCGCTGAGGGGTCTTTGGCGGGATGCATTTATGGCGGGTAGTGAAGAGTAGCACCATTCCCTACCACTAGGTGGGGTGTTTAAACCCTGCTGCTGGCCCCTGACCGATCTTGGTTGGGGGCCAGCTACTTGCTGGCGTGATGGGGAAAGTGCCTGACATCTTTTTCTACGGCCTTGCTTATTGCCATTTGCCGGGTTTGGTGTTCCAATTAAATCAGCGGCCCATCTTGGCGCCGCTAGCGTTTCCACATTTACTGACGCAAAGGACGTAAACCTGATGCCAAATATTGATATTGCTACCCCAGCAAGTTCAGCGTCAACCGATCGGCTCGCACTCGGTGTTGGTTGGGTGCGGCCCGGTGTGGCCGGTATCGGCGGCACCCTAAACCCCTCATACCCCTTGTGTTCGGAATGCGGCTGGGGAAATGCGTGCTTTGAGGCTAATGAAGAGTAGCACCGTTCCCTACCACTAGGTGGGCTAACAAAAACCCTTAGCATCAAACGTTGAACCGGAACTCGACCACGTCGCCATCGGCCATGACATATTCCTTGCCTTCGATGCGGACTTTGCCTTTCGCCTTGGCGTCAGCCATCGAACCAGTTGCCACTAGGTCATCGAAGGAGACAACTTCAGCCTTGATGAAGCCCTTCTGGAAGTCGGTGTGAATCACGCCGGCTGCTTCTGGCGCCGTTGCACCCACCGGGATCGTCCAGGCGCGGGCCTCTTTCGGTCCGGCGGTCAGGTAAGTCTGCAGACCCAAGGTGGCAAACCCTACGCGCGCTAACGCATGTAATCCTGATTCAACCTGACCGACAGACTGCAACAACTCAAGTGCTTCATCATCTGGCAGTTCAACAAGTTCTGCTTCAAGCTTCGCGTCAAGGAAGACGGCCTCAGCTGGTGCAACTAGGTCACGCATCCTCTGCTGAAAAGCAACGTCGGCAAGTTCTTCTTCATCAACATTTATTACGTAAAGAAATGGCTTAGCGGTTAGCAAGAACAACTCGCGCAGTGGCGCGGTATCGATACCCGATGCAAAAATGGTTGTGCCGCCATCCAGTAGTGCGCGCGCCTCTTGAGCGGCAGCAAGGTTCGCGGCTTTCGATTTATCGGTACGTGCTTCTTTTTCCAACCGCGGGATGGCCTTGTCGAGTGTTTGTATATCAGCCAGGATCAACTCAGTATTGATGGTCTCCATATCCTCTTCGGGAGACACCCGACCTTCGACGTGCACCACATCATCGTCGTGAAATGCCCGGAGCACCTGACAGATAGCTTCTGATTCGCGGATATTGGCCAGGAACTTGTTTCCGAGGCCGGCGCCTTCACTAGCCCCTTTGACGATGCCGGCGATGTCGACGAAAGTCACTGCTGCCGGCAACTCGCGCTCAGAGCCGAAGATCTTGGCTAGGACACCAAGGCGCGGATCAGGCACGCCGACGACACCCGTGTTCGGCTCAATGGTCGCGAACGGATAGTTGGCGGCCAGCACGTCGTTTTTGGTAAGCGCGTTGAAGAGCGTCGATTTGCCAACATTTGGGAGTCCGACGATGCCAATAGTTAAAGCCACAGTCGGCCACCCTATGCGCCGGGCACCCCTACCATTGTCCATGGCCCCAGGAAATCGGCTAGAACGCGAGGGTAAAGGTGTCGAAGCCCGGGAATGTCAGACCGTGCTGGGACCCTTAATTCATGACTAACTCACTTCCCGCACTCGCAGCATTCATCATCACCATCGGGCTCGTACTGGCCCTGGGCATTGCCGTTGGCGCCGCAGCCGCCGGCCGCATGGCCTGGCGCTCGGGCCCGGCTACCGCCGAATGGCAGTCAGCTCTGGCCCCGGTCACCGCCTCCCTAGGGGCCCTTGCCGAACAGGTCGCACGGCAAGAGCGACAAGCCACTACCGGCCAAGTCGCCTTGCGCACTGAACTCACTACACAACTAGGCCAGCACGTGCTGACGCTGCAGCGCTCAACCGAGGAGGTGCGGCGCGAAGCCTCGCGGCTCGCTGCAGTTCTCGGGCGCACCGGCGCGCGTGGGCGCTGGGGTGAAATGCAGTTGCGTCGCCTTGTTGAAGCCGCCGGGATGCTCGAAAGAGTTGACTTCGATGAGCAAGCCACCCACCAAGGCGACGACGGTGCACTACGCCCTGACATGGTAATTCGACTTGCCGGCGATCGCTCCATCGTGGTCGATGCCAAAGTGCCCCTTGCCGCATTTCTCGAAGCCGAACAGGCAACAGATGAGGCCACGGTTGAACAGTATTTGCGCCAGCATGCCGCTGACTTAATCCGCCACATCGACTCACTCCATGGCAAGGATTACCGCCGGCACGTGCCACAGAACGCAGAGTTCGTGGTCCTGTTTCTCCCATCAGAGTCACTCCTTGAAATAGCACTACAGATGCGTCCTGATCTCCTGGACTATGCATTTAGTCGCGATATCGTGCCGGCCACTCCAACCACGATGTTCGCGCTCATGCGCACCGTTGCACTGACCTGGCGCCAAGAGCGGCTGGCCAAAAATGCCGAGGAGATCTCCCGGCTTGGGCGCGACCTGCATTCGCGCATCAGCACTTTGGCCCAGCATTTCGCCAAAGTTGGCACCGCCCTTGACTCCGCGGTCGGGCACTACAACAAAGCCGCAGCCTCACTTGAAACGCGCGTACTGGTCACCGCCAGAGCTTTTAATGAGTATGGAGTGAGCGATGACGAACTCCCCGAAGTCACCACGGTCACCCAGCAAGCACGCGTCTTAACGGCGCGCGAGTTCATCGGCGACCCGGTGACCACAAATCACCTGGCTAGTTGAGTACCGTACATCCGTGAGCAACGACATAAACCCTGCCGAGGACCAAGCGTACAGCGCCTTGTTCCGACCGGTTGAAAGCGTGCCGTCGGCACCGGTTGACCGCGCGCCGTCGACACCCGCTGACACCGGACGACTCTTTCGCACCAACCGGGCCGAGACTCAAGCGGTGGCGATTGTCGCACTTGGTACCGATCAAGGGTCCAAGTTGCGCACCCTGCAGGTCAGCAGCAATGAGGTACCGCTGAATCCGATCACACCCGCACCCCTGGCTGGGCTGCTACCACCTAGCTCCAGCCGTGTGACACCAGCTGTCATTGCGATAACTCCCGACGCGCAATCACCAGCCGTAAGAGTGCTCGATGAACCGAACGGGCGTAAAGCCCGCCGCAGTTTCCGCAATTCAGATTCCGCACCACGTGTTAGCGGGCTTCGCCCAGTAGGTGTTTACGCGGTGGTCATTGGGGCGACCTTATTATTTAGCCTCGTCGATATATTCGTTGGTGGCGCCGGCCTAGGTTTCGTTACCGGGGTGGCTCTGCTGATCTCAAGTGCATTTGCAGCATTGACCGTCCGAACCGGTGATCTAGCCGTAGCCGTGATCGCACCGCCGATTGCATTCTTCATCGCTGCAATCACCATTGGCCAAATCGGTGTCACCATCACCGGAGGCGCACTCATCGGCCGCGGCGTAACGGTGTTCTTCACCCTGGCTGATAACTGGCTCTGGGTTATTGTCTCAACCCTGCTAGCCCTGGCCATCGTGATCGTGCGCGCACAGCGCCGCTGATCTACTTATCAGGCTTTTGCTTGCTGAGCCGCCTTAAGATCGCGACGCAACTCCGGCGGCAACGAGAAGATTAAAGTCTCTTCGGCGGTTTTCACTACCTCAACCGACCCATACCCGCGATCGGCCAGCCAGGCCAGTACTTCTTCCACAAGTTGCTCAGGTACCGAAGCACCGCTGGTAACTCCGACGGTACTTGTTGCGGTGAACCACTCCTCCTGCAACTCGGATGCATCATCAACCCGATACGAATTCTTGGCACCTGCATCCAAGGCGACCTCGACGAGGCGCACTGAATTCGAAGAGTTCACAGAGCCAACAACAATGACAACATCACATTGTTCAGCCATAGCTTTTACGGCTAGCTGACGATTTTGGGTGGCGTAGCAAATATCGTCGCTCGGTGGGCTAAGTAGATTCGGAAACCTTGACTTCAAAACGTCGACGGTCGCCATGGCCTCGTCAACAGATAATGTTGTTTGCGAAAGCCAGATCAACTTTGATGAATCGGCCACCTCAACTGTGGCTGCCTCGTTAGCGTCTTGCACCACCGTGATGACGTCGGGGGCTTCACCGGCCGTACCCACGACCTCCTCGTGATCATTGTGTCCGACTAACAGGATTTGAAAACCTTCGTTGGCGAACCGCTTGACTTCAGCATGCACCTTTGTAACTAGTGGGCAGGTGGCATCGATGGCTTTCAAATCCCGCTCAGCGGCTTCTACATGCACACTCGGTGCTACCCCGTGCGCCGAGAAAACCACGGTCGAGCCCTCGGGCACTTCATCCAACTCATCAACGAAAATGGCACCGCGCCCTTGAAGATCTTGGACAACATGCTTATTGTGAACGATCTCCTTACGCACATAAACCGGGGGTCCGTAGAGTTCAAGCGCCTTTTCGACGGTAACCACCGCGCGGTCGACACCGGCGCAATAGCCGCGTGGTGAGGCCAGCAGAATCTTCTTCGTCGGGTTATCCACCCCTCCATCGTACGAGGCCGAGGCTAACCCTGCTTAGGCTGCTGCTGGCAGAGGAGGCCAAATGGCACTTCAGACCACCCCGGAGGAACCGGCGGCGGTCCGCACTGTCTCGCGGGCGGTTGCTGAGTGGGTTGGGCGCCTAGGCGCGATCTGGATCGATGGCCAGGTCGCCGAGTACCGCCCGCGCCCTGGCGCCCGGCAGTTCTATTTGACATTGCGTGACCCCGACGTCGAGATGTCTATCACTATCGTGGCCGACGCGAAAGTGCTCGGGGCCGTGGAGCCACCGGTAGCAGCCGGCCAACGGATCATCGTGTTCGCGCAACCGGAGTTCTATACCGGCAAGGGGAGCCTGCAGTTTCGGGCCAAACAAATTCGCGCCGTCGGGATCGGAGACCTCCTAGCCCAACTCGAGCGCCTGCGCGCCTTGCTCGCCGCCGAAGGGTTGTTCGCGGCAGAGCGGAAGAAACCGCTGCCGTTCCTGCCCCGAAAAATTGGACTAATTTGCGGACGCGGAAGCGCCGCGATGCACGATGTCACAGTTAATGCCTCCGAACGTTGGCCCGGTATCGAGTTCGAGATCCGCGAAGTCGCGGTGCAAGGTATGCAATGCGTACCCGAGGTGATCGGAGCTCTACAAGACCTTGAGGCAGTGGCAGGGGTTGACGTCATCATCATCACGCGAGGCGGCGGCAGCGTCGAAGATCTACTCCCATTTAGTAATGAGAGTTTGGTTCGAGCGGTCAGCGATTGCCGCACACCAATTGTCAGCGCCATCGGCCATGAGCAAGACGCTCCACTCTTGGATTTTGTCGCAGACCTACGCGCATCAACCCCAACCGATGCCGCCAAACGGGTAGTGCCCTCACTAGTTGAACAGGAGTCGATAGTTAATGGGCTGCGCAATCGCGCAAGAGTGTCGGTGGCAAATCAATTCGAACGCGAAGCCACGCAAATTCGCGACCACCGCCGCCGGATGACCACGGTGATTAGCCACATTGTTGAACGTTCGGCAGCTCAGGTAGCGCACCTAGCCGCACAGGTTCGTTCACTATCCCCAGCCGCAACCCTTGATCGTGGATACGCGATCGTCCTTGCCGGAGACGGTTCGATTGTTCGTGATGATGCACAAGTAAAGGACGAGCAAATCGTCGACATCCGCTTAGCCAAGGGGCGCTTCGCCGCAACTCGAATTAAGGAGACCCAATGACCGCAAAGAAGCAAGATGAAGCCCAAATCCCAAGTTTTGAGGCTTCGCGTGATGAACTCGCGAAGATTGTTCAGCAACTCGAGGCCGGGGGGCTCACCCTTGAAGAGTCATTAGCACTCTGGGAACGCGGCGAAGCGCTGGCAGCTGTGTGTCAAGGTTGGCTCGACACCACTCGCGCACGACTCGAACAAGCGAAGGCTCCCGACTAGCCAGCGGTCAACGAGCTCGCAACTCGCTCAAGTTCGTCTTGGGTGGTGGTGCCACTGATTACCGTGGTTACCCCGTTTACCGTGCGCACCAATGACCGACGTTCAGGGGATTCGTAATGCTGCCAGGTCTGGCCGGCCAGCGTGACTTGATCGGTCGCGATTCCACCGGATGTTTGCTCATCAATGAATTTCAGGTTGTCAGCGGCAGATTGGCTAAATTGCACATACTCAGTACCCGGGGTCACGTAACCGAGGTGCAGCACTAGATCACCATCCGACGCCGAAGTCTCCTGCCACCTCGCACTTGTCACCTGATAGCCCGCTAGGCCCTCGGGAATCTCGACCGTAAAGGGCGCCAGTGCCCTGGCGGCGATCAGCACCTGGGTCGGGTCCACCACTTTGACCGCATCCGGTTGCGGCCGGAGCGTTACCAGCAAAATTACCGCGATCAGGGCCAGCACCAAACCCATCGACCGAACCATGTCTCCCACGGTTTGGCGCATACGTGCATTGGGTCGCCCGGTTGGCTTAGGGGTGGTCACCACTTAATGATGCTGCATTCACACTTAAGGCGCGAACGCACCGTGCCAAACCGCTAGGCTCACCGCGTGGAGCCCAATATGAGAGGTCCGAGCGCCTTGGTCACCAGCGGCGAAGTCCCTGACCGCAACCTTGCATTGGAATTGGTGCGCGTTACCGAGACGGCGGCTATCGCCGCCGCCCGGTGGGTCGGCCGAGGAGATAAAAATGGCGCCGACGCGGCCGCCGTCAACGCTATGCGCTCTTTGATCGGAAGTGTGTCAATGAACGGCGTCGTCGTCATCGGAGAAGGCGAAAAAGATGATGCCCCGATGCTTTTCAACGGTGAGCGCGTGGGCGATGGCACCGGCCCAGAAGCCGATGTTGCGGTTGACCCAATCGATGGCACCACTTTGGCGGCGAAAGGGATGCCCAATGCCATCGCGGTTATCGCGGTGGCAGAGCGCGGGGCCATGTTTGACCCAAGTGCGGTCTTCTATATGGACAAGCTCGTAGTCGGCCCCCAATGCGGCGATGTTATCGACATCACCGCTCCCATCGCCTGGAACCTCGAACAGTTAGCAAAGCGCAAAGGTGAGAGCGTCGCACACTTGACCGTTTGCATACTTGATCGCCCGAGGCACGAAAAACTGGTGGACGATGTCCGCAAGGCGGGTGCCAGAATCAAATTCATTACGGACGGTGACGTAGCCGGCGCCATTATGGCCGCGCGACCAGGTACCGGTGTTGATCTGCTCGCCGGGATAGGTGGCACTCCCGAAGGAATCATCGCGGCCTGCGCAATGGCGTGCCTCGGCGGCACAATTCAGGCTCGCCTTTGGCCGCGCGATGACGCTGAGCGCCGCAAGGCCCTTGATGCCGGCCACGATCTTGACCGGGTTTTAACCACCGATGATCTGGTAACCGGAGACAACATCTTCTTCTGCGCAACGGGCATCACTGATGGGGACCTACTCCGCGGAGTCCACTTCGGCCCAGACGGTCCGACCACCCACTCGATCGTCATGCGCAGCAAGAGCGGCACCATCCGCGAATTACAGTGTGAGCACCCCAAACCTCCAAGGAGCAAAGGTCTACTCTGAGGGCATGGACTTTCAGTACCAAGACCTCTTGCCCATCGCCGAGGACACCACCAAGTACCGGCTGATCACCTCCGAGGGCGTTTCTACCGTGTCAGCCAAAGGTCGCACCTTCTTGCAAGTTGACCCTGGAGCCCTTCGACTCCTGGCGTTTGAAGCCATAAAGGATATTTCGCACCTGCTCCGCCCCGGGCACCTCGAGCAACTTGCGTCGATTTTGAAGGACCCAGAAGCCAGTCCCAATGACCGTTTCGTCGCCTTGGATCTCCTCAAAAATGCAAATATTGCAGCCGGCGGAGTACTACCGATGTGCCAGGACACCGGAACCGCGATTGTCATGGGTAAGCGTGGCAAAAACGTTTTAACCACCGGCGAGGATGCAGAGCACCTCTCGGCTGGCATCTTCGACGCTTTCCAAAAACTGAACTTGCGCTATTCCCAACTGGCACCAATAACCATGTGGGAAGAACGCAATACTGGAAACAATCTTCCCGCCCAAATCGAGATTTATACAAATGATCATGCCGGCCACGAAACCTCCTACGAGTTTCTTTTCATGGCCAAAGGTGGCGGTAGCGCGAATAAGAGCTTTCTCTATCAAGAAACGGCCGCCTTGTTAAATCCAGAGTCCTTTGCAACTTTTCTCGATGAGAAACTCCGCAGTATCGGCACCGCCGCCTGCCCGCCGTATCACCTGGCGGTTGTTGTCGGTGGCACTAGCGCAGAGTTTGCGGTCAAGACCGCGAAGTATGCGAGCGCCCGCTACTACGACTCCCTGCCCGTCCACGGTTCACCTACCGGCCATGGTTTCCGTGATCTTGCGATGGAGCAGGAGATCTGGAAGATGACCCAGGAGTTCGGGATCGGGGCGCAATTCGGCGGTAAGTATTTCTGTCATGACGTCAGAGTTATTCGTCTGCCCCGACATGGTGCTTCGTGCCCGGTCGCAATTGCTGTTTCCTGTTCAGCCGACCGCCAAGCACTGGCAAAGATTACCCCCGAGGGGGTGTTCCTTGAGGAGCTTGAACGTGAGCCAGCGCATTACCTACCAGAAATCGAGGAGAAGGCGCTCGACAACGAAGTCGTGCGAATTAATCTTGACGTGCCAATGGATGAATTGCGGGCGCAACTACATGCACTCCCGGTCAAAACTCGGGTATCGCTCACCGGCTCCTTGATTGTGGCGCGCGATTTAGCACATGCGCGGATTAAGGCAATGCTGGATCGCGGCGAACCACTACCTGACTATTTCAGACATCACGCGGTCTACTACGCGGGCCCCGCAAAGACTCCCGCAGGTTATGTATCTGGTTCATTCGGGCCAACAACTGCCGGCCGCATGGATGGTTACGTAGACCTTTTCCAAAAAGCTGGTGGCTCATTCGTCATGCTTGCGAAAGGCAATAGAAGTAAAGCCGTTACCGAAGCCTGCAAGGCCAACGGAGGGTTTTATCTCGGGTCAATTGGTGGGCCGGCCGCGCGCCTAGCACAGGACAACATCACCAAAGTTGAAGTACTCGACTTCCCTGAGCTCGGCATGGAAGCCGTATGGCGGATCGAGGTTGTTGACTTCCCCGCCTTTGTTGTTGTCGACGATAAAGGTAATGACTTCTTCGCCGAGACCATGCGGCCTATCTCGGCCCGAATACCGGTCGGACCACCTAAATAGTTACCGACGATGCAGGCAGCCATGGGCGCCTCCGCGCCAGTGGCTCTTGCCCTTACCGCCTCGCCATATGGTCCAAAAAGCTCGATCTTGCCAGTAACGGTTCCACTGCTGGGTGGGCTTCTTTCGTAAGGCGATAACAATTTTCACGGCCTCGGCACCAAGTTCTTTGCTGACTTCGCCCTGCATCATCCACGACGCGCCAACAGCTAGTCGCCGGCTCATCTGGTACGCGCCGCGGTAGCGGCCACCGGCGCTGACGGCCCGGTAGTTGGCGCCACTCTCACGTTTTACGATGCATCGACGCACCTTCTCGCGTTTGGGCATGAACCATTTGCCCTGATACAGACTTACCATCACTCCGCGGCGGTCACCGGCTTTGAAGTCGCCCTGGGCGAGGGCAAGTTCAAGTTCTTTCCGGTCACTTGCCGCGGCCGGCGCTTGGGAATCACTAGGGGATAAGTCGTCCGCCACCGCCGCTGGCCCGGTTGCCAATAGCGCAAGTGCGGTGAGGAGCGCAATGCCCGTCACCATGATCCGGCCGCCTTGCATATTCACCAGCCAATCGTCTTTCGTCAGCATTCCTAGGCTCTACCGTGCCTTGAGTCCGCCACCGTGTCACCTTTATCCTGCGTGGTTGATGTCACGATAAATAGGTATAAATCGTCCATAAGTTCATTTCCGTCCCATATTTACTGCGGTGCACACCGCTTTTGTGTGATCGGGATCACACTGATACCCACAACCCATCTACAGTACAGATCGGGCGGCTGCCACCACCAAACCACGGTACGAAGCCGGGCACCAGAACTCAGGGCAAGTTAAAGGTCAATACTCTCGAGCATTTCGGTTACCAAAGCCGCAATGGGTGACCGCTCAGATCGAGTTAGCGTCACATGGGCAAATAACGGATGCCCCTTAAGTTTCTCGACAACCGCAACTACCCCATCGTGGCGGCCCACCCGCAGATTGTCGCGCTGCGCAACATCGTGAGTAAGAATGACCCGGCTATCACGCCCGATCCGAGAAAGCACGGTCAACAGCACATTTCGCTCAAGTGATTGAGCCTCGTCGACAATCACGAAAGCATCATGTAGCGACCGACCACGGATATGGGTTAGCGGTAATACTTCAAGCATGCCCCGATCGACAATCTCTTCGACGACTTCTTGGGTCGTCACAGCGCCCAGAGTGTCAAAGACCGCTTGCCCCCAAGGTGACATTTTCTCCTGCTCATTACCCGGTAGGTAGCCAAGCTCTTGGCCGCCGACTGCAAATAGCGGCCGGAACACGATGACTTTTCGATGCTGACGGCGCTCAAGTACCGCCTCGAGCCCGGCACATAGTGCCAAAGCACTCTTACCAGTGCCGGCTCGCCCGCCCAAGGAGATGATCCCAATATCTGGATCAAGCAATAGATCCAAGGCTATGCGCTGCTCAGCGCTACGCCCATGTAACCCGAAAGCTTCGCGATCACCACGAACGAGGCGAACGCGCTTATCGGCGGTTACTCGGCCAAGTGCACTACCGCGGTCAGAGATCAACACCAAACCCGTATGGCAAGCCAAGTCGCGCGCTACATCAAGATCAATAACTGAATCTTCATAAAGTTGATCGATGTCTGTGGCTGCCACGTCAATCTCGGCCATTCCGGTGAAGCCGGTCTCAACAACCAACTCCGCGCGATACTCCTCGGCCATCAAGCCAACAGCCGAGGCTTTTACCCGCATTGGAAGGTCCTTGCTGACAAGGACAACATCATTACCTTCATTGGACAAACTACGCGCCACTGCCAAAATGCGAGTGTCGTTATCGCCTAGTTGGAAACCGGTCGGCAGTACCGAAGTATCAATATGGTTGAGCTCAACTCGCAAGGTGCCGCCCAACTCACCAACCGACATCGGGGCATCGAGTCGACCATGTGAAATGCGCAGGTCATCAAGTAGCCGAAGTGCATTACGCGCGAAGTACCCAAGTTCTGGGTGGCTGCGCTTGGCCTCGAGCTCGATGATCACCACCACAGGAATGACAACGTCATGCTCATCAAAACGCAACATCGCTCGTGGGTCAGACAATAAAACCGAAGTATCAAGGACGTAAGTGCGGCGAGCGGGGCTGGGCTTTGGTGAGGTCACGAAGCCTCCTGTGCGGCCGCACGCGGCCAAGCGCGGAAACGGGTCCGCGGCTTACGAACCCGCGACACTGACGCTAAGGGGGTGAAGGCGACATCACGCGGTGACACGCCGGTAGCTAAACGCCGAACCGGCGCTGCCGATCGGCATAGGCGCGCAGGGCACGCAGGAAGTCAACGTGCCGAAAATCAGGCCAATAGGCCTCGCAGAAGTAAAACTCCGAGTGCGCACTTTGCCAAAGGAGAAATCCGGACAGCCTTTGTTCACCCGATGTTCGGATAACAAGATCGGGATCTGGCTGGCCTTTTGTATAGAGATGCTCAGTGATGTGCTCGACGTCAATTATTTGGGCAAGCTCATCAATACTCGTGCCCTGGCTGGCTTGCTCCTGAAGTAGCGCGCGTACCGCATCGACGACTTCACGGCGCCCGCCGTAACCCACCGCGATGTTGACAAGTGACCCAGCGATATCGGCTGTTGCCTCCTGTGCCTCTTTCAGCATCCGAGCGGTGCGGTCTGGCAATAAATCCAAGGAGCCGACCGGGTGGAGCCGCCACCGGCCTTGGGAAACAAGGCCCGTCACGGTCTCTTCGATGATCTCAAGGAGTGCACCGAGCTCAGGCTCGGGGCGGCCTAGGTTGTCGGTCGATAGCAGCCACAAAGTAACCACTTCGACGTCTACCTGATCGCACCAACCCAAGAAATCGACGATCTTCGCGGCGCCAGCGCGGTGGCCGGCCGAGGATGATGAGCCCTGCGCGGTTGCCCAGCGCCGGTTTCCGTCGAGAATTACCCCGATATGCCGCGGACGATCAGCCGGCGGAATCTGCCCCAGGAGATTGCGTTCATAGACGCCATATAGAAGATTTCGAAGACCCACGAGGGCAGGCTACTCCGCTCGATCTTACTAAGTGAGACTTATCGCCCCAGCAGGCGAAATGGCCCTTCCCCCACACCGGGCAATATGTCGCAGAAAGCCCGTAAACCCGAGGTATTTCATTCCGTAATCGACGCGACCTGTTTCGCTAACTCGACCGCTGAGGTCGTCGGGCGCTGACAGGTGAACGCCAGACAAACATAGGCGGTGGGCAATTCGTCCAGAGCCGGTCTTTCGCGCAGCAGCGGCACACTGGAAAGTCCACCGGCAACACCCAGCGCGGTAACCGCTCCCGGTGAAACTGACATCAGCGCGACATGATGCAAGGTGGCGGCGGTGGGGTCTGAAGGCGTACCGATTATCGCAATCTCCAACGGGCCGGCGAGTAATGCAGACGCCCCCGCTAAACCCCAACCGGCTGCCCTTGGTGAGCGCAGCGCCAGAACTTTTGCCGCACCTAATGCGCGCTCTGCTATCGCTCGATACTCGCCGAGCCCGGTCAGCGCCGAAAAGGTAATACACGCATTGGCGGTCGCAAACCAACCGGACGGCTCCGCATTGTCTGACGCGTCACGCGGACGACGCACCAACGCCGGAGCGTCGTCGGCCGTGTCAAAGAAACCGCCGTCACCGTCAGCGAAATGCTGAATCGCAATATCAAGTAGCATGCCGGCTAGAACTAGCCATTTATCAGCGCCGGTAACTTGATAAAGCGCCAGAAAACCCTCGGCCACACTGCCGTAGTCATCCAGCACACCATTATTGGTGCCGGCCCTACCATCGCGCGAGGTGCGGCACAGCCGGTCATCATCATGGGCGCCCAAATGCACCGCGAGCAATAGGTCGGCGGCCCCCAATGCCGCTTCAATCCACTCCGGGCGAGCGAACAGCGCACCTGCTTCCGCCAGAGCGGCAATCGCGAGCCCATTCCAGGCCGCCACCACTTTGTCATCGCGACCCGGGCGCACCCGTTCGGCCCTGGCCGCAAGTAGAGCCGAGCGAACTTGCTCCCATCGGGGCAAATCCTCGGGCTCATCTGGCAGTTGCAGGGTCGAAAGCCCATGCTCAAAGGTTCCCGGCTCGGTTACCACAAGTAATCCCGCAGCCCATTCGCCATTTTCAACGCCCAGCACCTCAATGAGCTGCTGTGGCGACCAGGCGTAGAACAAACCTTCAACACCTTCACTATCAGCATCTAGTGCCGAAGCGAAGGCACCTTCAGGGGTTGTCATTTCACGAAGTAGAAACTCGGCTGTCTGACGGACCACCCGCTCAGCAAGTGCCGAACCAGTCAAGCGCCACCAATGCGCATAAACACGTAGCAAGAGGGCATTGTCATAGAGCATCTTTTCAAAATGTGGCACCACCCAGTTCGCGTCCACTGAGTAACGAGCAAAACCGCCACCTAGTTGATCAAAAAGCCCACCACGCGCCATTGCCGATAGCGTTCTTTCAGCCATCGCTAAGGCGAATGCATCATCGGTTCGTGCCGCCTCACGCAGGAGGAACTCAAGGAGCATTGACGGCGGAAACTTCGGTGCACCACCAAAACCTCCCTGCGCCGAATCGAACTCGCGCTCGGTGGCTGCCACTGCCGCACGGAGGTCTGCAGCATCGGGTGGCCCGTCGTCTTGCATTGGCATAGTTCTTTCATTAATAGCGGTGATGATCCGCTGTCCCGCCGCCAATACCTCATCGCGGCGCTGTGTCCACGAATCAGTAATCGCCGAAAGTAGTTGCGGGAACGAGGGCATCCCATGACGTGGAGTCGGTGGAAAATAAGTGCCCGCATAGAACGGGTGAGCTTCATGATCCAAAATCACCGTCATCGGCCAGCCACCATGGCCGGTCATTGCCACCGTGACGCCCATATAAACCGAATCGATATCCGGGCGCTCCTCGCGATCAACCTTGATAGAAACGAAGTTCGCATTCAAGTAGTCCGCGGTGGCCTGATCCTCAAATGATTCGTGGGCCATGACATGACACCAGTGGCAAGCGGAATAGCCAATCGACAGGAAAATTGGGACGTCGCGGCGACGCGCCTCGTCGAATGCCTCATCGCACCACGGCCACCATTCGACCGGATTGTCCCGGTGCTGCAAGAGGTATGGCGAGGTCTCCTGGTCGAGTCGGTTCGTCACTGTGCTCCTGCACCTGGTTATGGCCGGCGGTCGCGCGGCGCGATACTCCAATGATGCATGGTCGCGATGCATGGCGCCGCTGCATGGTGACGCATGGTGGAGTTATCCACGGGCCCGCCGGTTGCTGGTTGCCTTCTGGCGCGAATCCTTAGGGGTTACGTTACGTCCCAGCCGCCATGAGGGCAAGGGCCATTCGCGACACCGATCGACGAACGTACGTCATAATACCCGCGTGAACACCCTCCACGTGCCGTCGCGCCTGCCCCAGACCGTCTTCGTGGTCTTCGCCGCGGCCCAGCTCCTTTCCGGCCTCGACATGAGCATCATGAACGTCGCGTTGCCGGCCATCCAGCAGGAGTTCGACGCCGGGATGATGGCGGTGCAGTGGTCGGTGATGGCCTACATGATCGCTGGTGCGGCACTCGCCCTGCCGTTCGGCGCCCTCGGCGACCGGCTCGGCCGCCGCCGCCTCTACCTCATCGGGACCACGACGTTCGCGGTCGGCTCGCTCGTGTGCGCCACCGCCCCGAGCATGGGCTTTCTCATCGCCGGCCGGGCGATCGCCGGTGCCGGAAGCGTCGCGACGGGCACCTTGGCCCTGGCAATGATCGTGTCCAGCGTCCCCCGGGATCAGGGTGCGCGACTCATCGGCATCTGGGCCGCGGTGACCGCCGGGGCCTTTGCCTCGGGCCCCATCGTCGGCGGCGTGATGGTGACAGCCTTCGGCTGGCGATCGGTGTTCGCAAGGAACGTGATCCTGCTCGCGGCGATCATCCCCGCCGTCCGCGCCAAGGTCGCCGCCGACGCCCCTACGAGCAGCGAGCGAACCGGCGAACGCCAAAGCATCGACGGCCTCGGCATCGGACTGCTCGTCATGGGCATGATGCTCATCGCCGGCGGTCTCAGCCTGCTGGAGTTCAACCCCATCACCGACCCTCGCCTGTGGGCCCCAGCCGCGATCGGCCTCGCCGCCATCGCAGCCCTGGCCCTGCAACAGCGCCGCGCGTCGACTCCGCTCACCGACTGGGCAGTCGTGCGCCGCTCCCCCATTCCGGTGACGCTCTTCATCCTTGTCATCCTGGGAATGGTCCTCGCCGGTGCAATCCTCCAACAGGCCCTGCTCATCCAGAACGTGCTCGGCTTCACCCCCCTCGTGGCCGGCTTCGTCCTGTTCGCGACCTCCACGACGCTCATCGCCTTCTCCCCGCTGTCCCCGCGGATCATGGCCCGCATCGGCCTAGGCCCCACATGCGCGCTCGGCCTGGGCTGCGCCGCACTCGCGCTATACCTGCTGTCCCTCGTGCAGGTCTCGACCGGGCCCCTGACCATCGCCGGCGACTCCCTCCTCCTCGGGGCGGGCCTGGGGATCGCGATGCCCGCCACGCAGGCAGGCATCATGGGCGTCGTCCCCCGGGAGGCCATGGGCGCCGTCTCCGGCTTCCTCAGCCTCATCAGCCTCATGTCCGCTGTCCTCGGCATCTCCGTCATCGGGGCAATTTCCGCCCACCAGGTGCGGTCAGCATGGGAGGCCACATCAGCCTCTATCGCCGACGCCGCGTCCCTCACCTCGCTCGTCGTCTCCGGCGCGATCCCCGAACTCGCCGCCTCGCAAAGCGCACAGGTCGCCGCCCTCGCCGGCCAGACATACCTCGTCGGCGTCAACGACGCGATGAGAATCGCCGCCGTGGCCGTCGCCCTCTCCGGGCTACTCGCCTGGCCCGCACTTGGCCGCCGAGGCCGCTCGACGCAGTCGATCGCCGGCGGCGGACTCAAGCAGGCGGTCCAACACGTCGATCCTTGACTTGCCTCCACTGCTCGCTTACCGTTTGGCAATCGTCGATTGCACCCCTGCTCGCGCGAGGAGCGAGGTATGAGGATGCACATCACGGATGCAGCCGAATCCACCAACCCCAAAAGAATCTATATACCCAGCACCACCGTCAGCACGCCCGAGTCAACCCCATCCATCGATCGCCTCGCCCTCGGGGTCGCCACGGCACGCGAGGGCGCAACTACGTCTGGTATTCCTTTTACACCCTTTTTTGTTCTGCGTCGTCCGAGGACTAGGTTCCTCGCTTCTAGGTGGCCGCTGACAGGTGCACACGCGCCAGTCAGCGGCCCGCAGCAACGTGGAGAGAAACGTCAAGGCCTCCATATGTGCGAAGCCCTGGCCAATGCAGGCGCGAATCCCACCGCCGAATGGCGCGTAGGAGCCGGGCACCACCGACTCAATGCGCTCGGGCAGCCAGCGATCCGGGTCGAACCGCTCGGGGTCCGGCCAGCTGGCGGGATCCCGGTGGGTGATTTCGCGAAGGAGCACGATGATTGAGTACTGCGGCACTCGGTATTTGCCGAGGAGGGTCTCCTCGCTGGCCGCGTACCGGGCCACGTTGGGAATCGGGAGCGTGATGCGAAGGGTCTCAGTGAGCACGCGATCGAGCACCTGGAGGTGCGAGAGCTCGGTGGCCGAAAGTGGGCGGGTCTGGTCACCGCCGGTGATCGCGTCGATCTCCTCCTGCACCTGCCGTTGAATCTCCGGGTGCGCGCTTAGGTGGTACAGGGCCCAGGTCATCAGGGATTTCGTGGTGTCCTCGCCGAGGACTGAAAAGGAAAGCACCTGGTCCCGAATCGTGTCCTCAGACATCGCCTGCCCGGTCTCCGGGTCCGCCTGCCACAGCATGCGGGCAAGGAGATCGTCGGTGCCAGCCTCGGGCCCGAGAAGCCTTCGGTGCTCGATGATCGCATCGGCCTACTTGCGGGCAAGCGCCTGCCCCGAAAGCAGGATTCCCGAAGCCACAGGTCCTGCAGTCGACATCAGCGGACAAGTTGAGATCCCAACCGCATCGTCGACCAGACCTAGTTCATGCGCGAGCTCCGGGACAACGAGGGGTTCATTGCTCAGCACATGCAGGTGCTCCCAGCGGCCGGACTGTGCCAGTGCGCGGTAAGTCCCTGCATTAGCCACGTGACGTCCGTATGGTTTCGCTGGCGCCGTGATTTTGCCGTCTGGGATGTAGAAGGCAAGGGACGCCGCTGTCACGAACAGCGCCGGGGCTCGGCGAGCGACACGCAGGCTGGGGTATTCTCGGCAGGGTGCTTGATCGTGCTGCCGACCGCGCTTGGATCCAGCCGGTGATCCTGACCGTGCCGGGACGAGATCGCGACTGTGTGACCGCGATCGTTCAGGCACTTTCGGACCAGCCGGGATTCCATCCGGCAATTGTTGTCGAGGACAGGGACAACCAAGGAGCCGCCGAGTCCACCCGTCAGGCTCTCATGCGAGCGGGCGAATCCGGTGGTCATGTGCTGTTCCTCGAAGACGACCTCAGGATGGACGAGGAGGCGCCCGCGCGCATCGCAGCAACCTACTTTCCTGACGGAGTCGGGATCATCAGTTTCTGCGACATGCGCGAGGTACCTGAGTTCTCCCCCGCAGGCACGTACCGGTTCGATGCGATGGGCTGTGATGGCCGAGGCTGGTGGGGAAACCAAGCCCTGCTCATCCATATCGACATCGTACGCATGGTTGCACGGGTCGATTGGTTCTCTCCGGAGGTCGAGCAGGCCATCGGGATTCGCGTCCACAAGCTCACCTATGGCGACGACGGCCGAAACTGCAGCGATATTCGTCTCGCTCTGCTCGTCGCATCGCATGGCAACGACAGACGTGAATATGCGGTGAGCGTGCCGAGCTTGTTCTTGCATGTCGGACACGTGTCCATGTGCTTCCCCGGCCGGACAATGGGGGAACGCGAGACGAGGAATTGGATCGGCGACCGGCGCCGCTTCGGCATCGATGCCACGTTGGAAGGCCAGAAGCCCGTGCCTGCCGTGGGCATTTCCAAGGTGCCCGCCGTTGTCGGGGGTTAGCTGCAATGCTCCAAGCCGCTGACGGGCGCATGCGCTTCGGTGATGTACTTCGAGCCTGCACCTACGGCTCGACCGGCCATGTCGGCTCAGCATCAGACCTGCACGAGATCGATAAGGTGATTGACCGAAATGAGTCAATGCTGCGCGCGTTCACAGGGCTCGTCATCGCCGCCAACTTCAGTGGCGAGGTGGAGTCCCTGAAGGCAGACCACGCTTCCCTGTGGCGTTCACGTTTCCCCGATGTCGTCCTGCTCGATTCACCTGCAAATCGGGGACACTCGATCGGAACGAGCGACTTGGACAACCTACTCTTCGACTACTGCAAGTCGAGCGGACGAGACCTGTTGTGCAAGAGCGCCCACGACATCATCATCGACGAAGCTGCCTTCGACATCCTCATCGAGCCGGCCCAGTTCTACTTCATCAATGCCGTGTCATACGACTCCCTCGCTGCGCACGGGTTCGATCGCGGACGTTTCGACGAGGGATACTTTTACCCTCAGACCACGTTCTACGTGATTAACACACGTGCTACCGACTACCTTGTTGACCCGGAACTCCTTGATCGCACCTGGGCATACGTCAACTCAATTCCGGACTACAACGGGAGGGTTTGGGAGTACGTCTCTGACTGGACCTGTGAGCGACTCCTGCGGGATGCTGTGACGAGGAACGAGCTCACCACCTGCTCGCTCACGACCGATGCTCAGTGGCATGAGATTCTCCAGTTCGTCATCGGTGCCCGGGTCACCGATTGCAGTTTCAAGGGCCTCGCGATCAATGGCATCCTCCACGCACAGCCCGGGCATCCACTCATCGCCACATTCAGCACCTAGGCCCGAGGGGAGATGGAAGAAAAACTCAAGATCGAAAAGGGATTCCTCAATCGCGGCATCGACGGAGACGACCGCCGCTACTGCGTGTACGTCCCGTCTGACTATGAACCCACGCGACTGTGGCCGGTGATCCTGTTCCTGCACGGAGCTGGTGAGGGCGGTCAGGATGGCCTGCTGACGACCGAGTATCAGCTCGGCAGTGCGATCAGGCGCAATGCCGCTGCCTATCCCGGCCTCGTGGTCTTCCCCCAGTGCCGTTCACGTAAGCGGGTCTGGGGCTCCTCGGACGTCGATCACGCGGTCGAGGTACTCGAGCTCGTCACGAATGAGTTTGCCATCGATACCGGGCGGATCTACGTCACCGGGGTCTCCACTGGCGCGAAGGCTGCGTGGCATGCCCTGTACCGGCATGCCGGGCTCTTCGCTGCCGGCCTCATCGTGGCCGGCGTCATTCGGCCGATGGGACCGGGCGGGCACAGAGTGCACGATCCGGATCCCGTCGTCCCGGATGACGAAGCACACCCGCACCGCGCACTAGCTGGGCGGCTCGAACAAATCCCGCTGTGGATCTTCCACGGCGATGACGATCCCGTCTTTGATGTCGCCGACGCCCGGGAGGTCGCAGCCGAGCTGAAGGCCGTTGGTGCACCCGTGCGATACACCGAGCTTGTCGGCTTCGGTCATGACGTCTGGGACATCGCCTACTACTCCGAGGAGGTAGCCACCTGGCTGTTCTCCCAACGGAGGGCCGAGCCTTGACGGCCCCACAGGTCAATGCCTTTCTGCGGCGAGTCGGCCCAGATGCAGCCTTGGGGCAGCGACTGCGCTCGAGCGACCCGGTTGCGGCCGCCGAGTTGGCACGGGGCCTCGGCTTCGACGTAACCGTGGGCGATCTCGTCCGATATAAGGCGCGATCAACGACGTGGCAACTTTCAGATTCAGAGCTCGAGGTCGTCGTTGCGTGGGAACCGAACGGCCAGCCGTACTGGTGGCAGTTCCGCTGGACCGAGGACTGAAGGCGAGTACCGTGGCGTCCATGTTGGATCGGGAAGGACGTTCGCCACGATCGACCTAGCTCGTCCCGGCGACATTCGACACGGTCGACGACCAGCAAACGTCACAGCGCGCCCTGGTGTTCAATCCCCGCCTCCTCGTTATGGATGAGGCCACGAGTGCCGTTGACAACACCACAAAGGCCGCGACCGTCGCTTCGCTCAACGCACTCAAGGTGACTCGCATCGTCGTCGCCCATCGGCTCTCGACCATTCGTACAACCGACCGGATCGTGGTGATTGATGCGGGGCGCGTCATTGACGAGGGAACCTTCGAGGACCTTGCGGGCCGATCAGGTCCCTCCCTTCGTCTCATCGCCCGCCAAGAGGCCTAGGGTCCGATTGGATGGCTGGCCCTTGCTCGTGAATCTGATAGACACGCCAACGGGACGGCCCTACACTCCCATGAGAATCGCTTGTCCACAGAGACGATGGAGGAACCATGGCTGAGCAAGTAATACTCCGCAAGAACCACAGGACGAACTGCTCACCGACGAAGAACTCACACAGATGGCCGGCGGAAGGTCAACTTCCTCCGACCCAATGGTCGGCGAGGCCGTCTAATTCGTAGGTGCCCTCGTTCGTGCCAGATGGCCCCGTCAGTTCTCTGATGAGCACACTCTTTCGCGAGCGACTCGCATCGCTCCATGCAGGCGAACCGCAACTCGGTGTTGATGGAACGCGGCATCAGATCGATGCGACAACGAGGATCTCACCTGTTGAGGGGCTGGCCCTCGTGCAATTGGTCGCGCAGGTGGCCGCGACCCGCACCCTTGAGGTGGGCCTCGGGTACGGCTTCTCTACCGCCTACCTGCTTGCCGCCCTCGACAACAGGCAGCAGCCCGACGCCGTTTCACACGTCGCCATCGATCCGTTCCAGTTCAGTGACTGGAACGGGATCGGCGTCACTACGGCCATGGATTTGGTGGCCACGAGCCCGTGGCTCTCAGACTCGTCATTTCAATGCATTCACGAGCGCTCGGACATTGCGCTGGCCGGCCTTCTGAAGGAGGGTCGCGTCTTCGACCTGACCTTCATTGACGGCTTTCACCGATTCGATGACGTTCTTGTCGATTTCACGTTGGCCGCGCAGATGTGTCCGATGGGTGGAGTGATCGTTCTGCACGACATGTGGCTCCCAGGCATCGCGTCAATTGCGGGATTCGTCCGCTCCAACCGATCAGATTTCACCGAGGTCCAAACCGGGTGCGAGAACCTCTTCGCGGTTCAGCGAGTAGGTGAGGACGTTCGCACCTGGGATCACTTCGAGCCGTTCGCCACAGAGTTTGGCGAATGATTAGCCGCGCCTCCTCACATCGAAGTGGAAGGGCACCGACCCCGGATCCACAATCGTCGTGCCTCCATCAACGGTGATCCCCGCCCCATTCACGTAGGTGGAGTCAGGGCCGATGAGCCACATCACAGCGCCGGCGATCTCATCGGGTTCGGCCGGCCGACCCTGCGGAACCAGCGATGTCACTGCGGCGTAGGCATGATCGGGCGATATGCCGAGGGGGGCGCCGAACTCGGCCATCTCTGCGTCCGCCATCTCTGTGCGCACCCATCCCGGATTCACACAATTGGCACGCACCCCATGCTGAGCCTCGTCGAATGCCGCTTCGGACCACTCCCACCAGTCAACCGGGTTCTCGGCATGCTGAAGCAGATACGGACTCGTCGAATCACTTAACCGGTTGACCACGATGCCCCTAAAGTTCTTAGGCCCGCAGAGCCTGCGCTAGTTCATCAAAGCCATCAACCATCAATTGCATGTCTGCAGCTGTATGTGCGAGCGATACCAACCATTGCTCGTCGAGGCCGGGCGGGGTCAAAATACCGCGATTGACCCCCCACAGCCAGCTCAGTTCAGCGGCCCCAAAATCGGTGCGCTTGTAGTCACGGTAGGTGCGTACCGGGGTCGTTGACCAAGTGATCGCACCCTTAACGCCGAAGCCCACGGTATG
>CAMBQX010000007.1 GCA_945870085.1 Bifidobacterium breve
TTGTGCGATCGGCAACTTTTCAGCGAGGTCGATAGACAAAGACGGCCCCTTGCGGGGCCGCCGCGCGCCTGTCTTGCCGGCTGCTGGCAGGAGCGCCAGCTGATTTGTCTCGGGATCGATCGCGGGGCTCACACCCCGGCAACCGTCCGCAAATTTTCGGCACGGTCGGTGTTTTCCCAGGTGAAGGTCGGGCCTACCTGCGAGCGCTGTGCCGGCTTATCCGCATCGAGTAACTCGTTGGTGCCCTGCGGGCGGCCGAAGTGTCCATAGGCGCTGGTGACCCTAAAGATTGGGCGCAGCAGATCAAGATCGCGAATAATTGCCGCTGGGCGCAGATCAAATACCCGAAGTACCGCATCTTGGATGGCTTCGTCCCCGATGACGCCGGTGCCGAATGTCTCGACGAAGACACCTACCGGGTGGGCTTTCCCGATTGCATAAGCAACCTGTACCTCACACCGAGTGGCTAAGCCTGCGGCAACAACGTTCTTGGCAACCCAACGCACCGCATAAGCGGCGGAGCGATCGACTTTGGACGGATCCTTACCTGAAAATGCTCCACCACCGTGTCGGGCCATGCCACCGTAGGTGTCGACGATGATTTTGCGGCCGGTCAGGCCCGCATCGCCCATTGGGCCACCTACCTCGAAACGACCGGTTGGGTTAACCAAAAGTCGATAATCACGGGAATCAAGGTCCAAGGTTTCCAGGATTGGATCAACCACGTGCTTGCGGATATCAGGGGTGAGCATGGTGTCAAGATTGATATCGCGCGAGTGCTGGCTCGAAACCACAATGGTGTCGATTCGGGTGGGACGATCATCCTCGTCGTATTCGATGGTGACCTGGGTCTTACCATCGGGGCGCAAATATGGCACGCGACCGTCCTTGCGCACTTCGGTCAATCGCTCAGCCAAGCGATGTGCCAATGAAATTGGCAGCGGCATGAGCTCAAGGGTGTCGGTGCATGCGTATCCGAACATCAAGCCTTGGTCACCGGCTCCTTGGCGGTCGAGAGGGTCGCCACTACCGCCTTCACGCTCTTCGATTGCATCGTCGACGCCTTGGGCGATGTCAGGTGATTGCTTGCCGATAGATACCGAAATGCCACAGGACTCACCGTCAAAACCTTTTGTCGAGGAGTCGTATCCAATACCCAGTACGGTGTCGCGCACCAAACGAATGACATCAGCGAAACCTTCGGTGGTAACCTCACCCGCCACGTGCACCTGACCGGTTGTCAACATTGTCTCGACAGCCACGCGGCTGCGCGGATCCTGCCGAAGCAAATCATCGAGAATCGCATCGCTGATTTGGTCAGCCATTTTATCCGGATGACCCTCGGTAACCGATTCTGACGTGAACAAGCGCTTAGACACGTGATATCCCCTTAAAGATGTGGTAAGACCAACAATTGGTTTTCAAGGTTAAAGAATCAGTCTAATGGCAAGGAGTGTTTCCACTCCTGCACCACGGCGTCCCAGACGGCATCGGAAATTGCCGCTTTTGAAGCCCTCGCTACCTGCACGTGGGTGCCCTCATGGCCCAAGATCGTCACTTCATTTTCTTCTGCCCCAAACACCACTTGGCGCCCAACCTCATTAACAACCAGGAGGTCGCAGCCCTTGCGGGCCAACTTACGCCGGCCCAACTCAATCAACTCATCACCGTCAAGAGCAGTCTCGGCCGCGAAACCCACAATTACCGGCAGGACGCCATCACGCCGGCGCACTAATTCTGCCAAAACATCAACAGTTTGCGTAAGTTTTAGACTCATATCCATTGGCTCATCGGGTTTCTTAATCTTGCTCGTGGCGGCAACTTCGGGCCGAAAATCTGCCACCGCGGCGGCCATCACCACGGCATCGGCGCCACTTGCCGCGGCTAGCATTTCCTGTAGTAACTCGGCCGCCGAACTCACGGGGCGCAAGGTGACCCCGGCCGGTGCTGGGACGCTGAGGTGCGCCGCCACCAAAGTCACGAGCGCGCCGCGGGAAACAGCGGTTCGAGCTAACTCCACCCCTTGCCGACCACTGCTGATATTGCCGATAAAGCGGACGGGATCCCATGATTCACGGGTACCCCCGGCGCTGATTACCACGCGGCGGCCAACCAAATCGCTCGTTGGCGTTCGGCGCAGCACATCTTGCACCGCAGCCACGATCGCGGCGGGATCTGGTAAGCGCCCGGTGCCGACATCAGGGCCGGTAAGTCGCCCGGAAGCGGGCTCAAGCACGATAATCCCGCGAGCCCGAAGCGTTGACACATTGTGCTGGGTAGCGGGGTGCTGCCACATTTCGGTATGCATCGCCGGAGCCAGCACAACTGGGCAGCGTGCGGTCAACAACACATTTGTTAAGAGATCATTTGCGATGCCATGCGTGGCCCTTGCTAAGAGATCGGCGGTGGCCGGTGCCACCACCACACAATCGGCCTGCTGACCTAATTTAACGTGTGAGACCTCATGGGAATTTTCCCAGACGGATGAAGCAACCGGGTGCGCCGACAAAGCCGCCCAAGTGGGTTCACCAACAAAGTGCAAAGCCGCGACGGTTGGAACCACCGTGACGTCATGGCCGGACTCGGTCAAGCCCCGGAGTACTTCAACTCCTTTATAAGCCGCGATACCGCCAGCAACCCCCAGTACGACACGAGGCCGGTCACCCACCTGGGGTAAACCGGCCTGAGCGCCATTTGGCGGCGACATCGAAGTCAGGCCGTAGCCTCGACTACCTCGATCGCCTCTGCGGAAAGTAGCCCGGCGTCGATTTCGCGCAGCGCAATCGACAGTGACTTCTCTTGCACATGGGTCTCAACGAGGGGGCCGACGTACTCCAGCAAGCCTTCACCGAGCTGCGAGTAGTAAGCATTTATTTGCCGGGCCCGCTTGGATGCGTAGATAACCAAGGAGAACTTGGAGTCGGTTCTTTCCAGCAGGGCGTCTATCGAGGGATGGGTAATGCCCTCAGGTCTGGGGTTGGTCATATAGGCATGCTACCAATGCGCCCGCGCAGTGCCCTACGTCGGTATTCACAATGACCCGATCGAACTCCGGTGCCGCTGCCAATTCCTGCTCAGCGGCCGCCAAACGCTTGGCCACCGACTCGGTGCTCTCGGTGCCCCGGCCGATCAACCTGGCCTCCAATTCGGGCCACGAAGGTGGCGCTAAAAATACTAACTGGGCTTCGGGCACCCGGGTTCGCACCTGCCTCGCCCCGGCCACCTCAATCTCCAAGATTACCGGGGTGCCACTGGCCCGATGCTCAAGAACCGGGCCACGCGGCGTGCCATACCGATTGCCAGCGAATTCAGCCCACTCGAGTAGTTCGTCCTGCTCAATTAACCGAGTGAACTCAGCATCGTCAACGAAAAAATATTCCCTGCCATTTACTTCACCGGCTCGCGGCGGCCGTGTCGTGGCTGACACTGAAAGCCAAACATCGGGAGCCAGAGCAAGCACCGCATCGACCACCGTGCTCTTGCCTACTCCAGATGGGCCGGAGACAACGACTAGAGGTGCGAGCTTGGCCCCCATTAATTCACGCTCGCGATACTGCGAGCAATATCAAGCGCCGCATGCGCGATATCAGCTGCACCAGTAATCGGCCGGCCGATTACCAATAGGTCAGCACCGTCAGCGATCGCTTGCTCTGGTGTTGCGACCCGCTTTTGATCACCCGCGGCACTACCCACCGGCCGCACCCCCGGAGTGATCAAAGTTATATCCGCTCCAACCGCTGCACGAATTGCGGACACCTCACGCGGTGAACACACCACCGCCCGCGCACCGGCATTTGTTGCTAAGACAGCAAGGCGCACCGCTGCCTCGATTGATGGCCCAGCCATGCCAATGCTAGTCAAGGTCTCTTCATCTATGGAGGTTAGAACTGTTACCGCTGCAATGCGCGTATTCGGCAGCGCGAGTGCAGCGGCCTCGATCATGGCGGCCCCACCTGCAGCATGCACCGTCAAAATCGCCGGCTCCAAATGTGCCACCGCACCCGCCGCACCGGCGACAGTCGCGGGGATGTCATGGAGTTTCAGATCAAGGAATAGTTCAATATCTTCGACTCCGCCAGCCCGCGCAGCTTCACGAGCAGCAATAACCGCTATGGCCCCATCGCGGCAGAAGACTTCGAGGCCCACTTTCAAGGTTGAAACCACCGGGGCCACCGCCTGCGCCCAACTTCGAAGGGTATCCAGATTGGGTGCATCGAGCGCCACTGCAATTGGTGCGCGATTTGGCTTCATTCGAGTTCTATTTCACCTTCACCGGCAGTTTCAAAAACATCTGCGCCGCGGTGCCCGTACGAGATCGCCTCGCTGACACTACCGAAACCTCGTTCCTGAAGTGCCAAAGCCAATTCATTGTGCACGCGCATCGGGGCAGAAGGATCATTGAAAGTCATGGTGCCTACCGATACCGCATTGGCTCCGGCCAGGATAAATTGCAGTGCATCAAGGCCGGTTCGGATACCTCCAACCCCGAGGATTGGGATATCCGGAAGTGCTTGGCGAATTTGCCAAACGCAACGAAGTGCAATCGGTCGAATTGCGGGCCCGCTCAGGCCACCGGTAACCCCGGCGAGTGCTGGTCGCATCGTTTCGAGATCAATGACCATACCCAGCGCTGTATTGATTACCGTCAAACCATCAACTCCCGCGCGCACCACCGACCGGGCGATCTCAGCGATATCGGTAACATCGGGAGACAATTTCGCGAAAATTGGAGTCTGCGAGTCACTTTGCCGGCGCACCGTCTGAATTACGTTTGCTGCCATTTCGGGGTCGCAGGCAAATACTTGATTTCGATCCGTGACATTTGGGCAGGAAATGTTGACTTCAATGGCGTCGACTCCCCCTGCGCTGCGCAACTTTTGCGCAAGTTTTCCGTACTCGTCAACCGACTCCCCCGCGATTGACACCACGGTTCGAGCACCGCGCGCTTCCAGCCATGCTAAGTCCACTTCGATGAATTCCTCGATGCCTGGGCCCTGCAAACCGATCGAATTGAGCATTCCGCTCGGGGTTTCGCACATGCGCGGGGTTGGGCGCCCGGAGCGGGGCCGCAGCATCACACTCTTAGTTACGATCGCTCCGATCTTGGTGATATCAAAGAATTGATCAAGTTCGCGCCCAGAGGCAGCGCATCCAGACGCCGTTAAGACCGGACTCGGCATTGAGAGTGATGCGAGTGCCGCCGACATATCAGTGTTCGGAATGGGTGCGGCGGCTGATCCAATTCCGCGCCCAAATATGGCCCGGGTCATGACATATCCAATGCCGGCGCACCGAGCGCATCGGCTGGAATGGTGCCGATTTCGTCCCAGCGGACTAAATCACCACGAAATATTGGGCCTTCGATACAAGACCGAACCATACGGGTAATTCCATCATCACCGATCACCGGCAAAACACATGTCATGCAGATGCCAATACCGCAGGCCATGGATTCTTCCACCGAGCACTGGCTATACGCGCGATATTCCGCGGCGATGGCGGCAACAGCGGCGAGCATGCCCATTGGGCCACAGGCGTACACCACCGCAGAGTTATTACGTTCCATAATGTCGGGCAGCACATCGGTAACCCGGCCTTTGGTGCCAGACGAGCCGTCCTCGGTGGTTATCGTGAGCATCGAAGAGACCCGCTTGATGTCGAGAACTCCATAGAGTTTTTCTTCGGTAGATGCACCAAGCACTACATCGACTCGGCACCCCCGTTCACGAAGTTGTTCGGCCAACATAAATAGTGGCGCTGAACCGTAGCCGCCTCCGACAAGCACACACGGCACCCCCTCTTTCGGCAAAATGAAGGGCTTGCCGAGCGGACCAACGATGTCAAGGGTGTCATGGCGACGACGCCCACTTAGCCAGCGAGTGCCTTTACCCTGTACCCCTACTACAACATCGAGGGTGCCACCGTAAACACCACGGGATTGAACCTGATGAATTGCAAATGCGCGCCGCAAGATTAGGCCAGACTCTTCGCCACCGATACCGATGGTTACGAAGTGGCCGGGCCGAAACTGCTCTGGGATACCTGGGGCCGTTATCGAGAGCACGTAGTAGACGCCGGCGCGCCGAACGTCAAGTACTTCACCCCTCACCTGTACTGGCACCTAATTCACGCACCTTACGTAGTAGTCGCCCCGGTTCATCGTGGCTCCGAAGGGCTGAGGCTACCGCTCGCACTCTCACGAAGCTTTAGCAGATCGCGTGCATGCTCCTGAAGGGAGCACACCGTGGCCTCACCATTTCGGAGTGAATCAATACCCTGTACGGCGGCCGCCAACCCTTGAACCGTAGTGATGCAGGGCACCGATTTGATCACCGCGGCAGTTCGGATTTCGTAGCCATCAACCCGCGGCCCCACCCCGTACGGGGTATTTACGATTAGGGCGATCTCACCGGCCATGATCAAATCAATTGTCGTCGGTTCACCGGCCGGGCCCCTTCCTTCATGATGCTTGCGCAATACCCTCGCGGTGACTCCATGGCGGCCCAAAATATCAGCGGTGCCGGCGGTGGCTGCAATCTCAAAACCTAGATCCGCCAACCGCATGATCGGGAAGATCGCCGCCCGCTTATCCCGATTCGCTAGTGAAACAAAAGCGGTACCAGAGGTAGGCAATCCGCCGGAAAATGCTGCCTCCTGAGACTTCGCGAATGCTAAGCCGAAACTCTCGGCAATCCCCATTACCTCGCCGGTCGAGCGCATTTCGGGGCCGAGCAAGGTATCTACGCCGTGGAAACGGCCAAATGGAAGTACAGCTTCCTTTACTGAAACAGCGGCGCCCGCCGGCATCGTGCCCCCATCACCGAACGCTGGCAATAAGCCGTCAAGTCGAAGTTGAGCAATGCTCTGACCGACCATGACTCTCGCAGCCGCCTTCGCGATGGGGACGGCGGTTGCCTTCGAGACAAATGGCACGGTACGTGATGCCCGAGGATTAGCTTCAAGCACGTAGAGAACATCAGATACCAAGGCATATTGCACATTTAGTAGCCCGAGAACGCCCACACCTTTTGCAATGCGCAGCGTTGATTCACGAATCCGCTCGATCTCCGACGCCCCGAGGGTGATCGGGGGTAGGGCGCACGCTGAGTCTCCAGAATGAATACCGGCTTCCTCGATGTGCTCCATCACGCCGGCCAAGAACAACTCCGTACCGTCGAATAGTGCATCGACGTCAATCTCGATAGCGTCGTCCAAGAAACGATCGACTAATACCGGGTGCTCAGGGTTAATTTTAGTTGCTCGCCCCAAATAATCAGCTAGCATCACATCGTCGTAGACGATTTCCATGCCGCGCCCACCGAGAACGTAGCTTGGCCGGACAAGTACTGGATAACCCACATCAGCAGCAATCGCCTGCGCCTGCGGAAATGACATCGCGGTGCCGTGCTTGGGTGCCGGTAAATCCGCCTTCGCCAGCACCCGGCCAAATGCGCCCCTATCCTCCGCAAGGTGAATCGACTCGGGGCTAGTACCGATAATCGTTACGCCGGCATCCTTGAGCCGCTGCGCCAAAGCAAGTGGGGTTTGCCCACCCAATTGTACGATCACGCCAATTACCGTGCCTGCCTGCTCCTCCGCGTGCACAATCTCCAAAACATCTTCGAAGGTCAGCGGCTCGAAATACAAGCGGTCAGAAGTGTCGTAGTCGGTGGAGACGGTCTCGGGATTGCAATTGATCATGATGGTTTCGTAACCCGCATCGCGTAAAGTTAGTGCCGCATGTACACAGGAGTAATCGAACTCGATGCCCTGGCCGATACGATTTGGTCCCGAGCCCAAAATGATAACTTTCTCGCGGTCACTTGGCAGCGCCTCGTTTTCTTCACCGTAAGTTGAATAGTGGTAAGGAGTCTGCGCCGCGAACTCGGCCGCGCAAGTGTCAACGGTCTTGTAAACCGGGCGCACTCCTAGGCTGTGTCTCGACTTCCGGACTTCGTCCTCGCTACTGCCTCGCAGTTGGCCGATTTGCTTATCCGAAAAGCCGCTGCGCTTAACCCGCAGCAGGAGTTGCGCATCAAGACCCGGCGCTGATCGAATTTCATCTGCGGTTTCATTAAGTTGGCAGATTTGGTCGAGAAACCAGGGGTCAATTCGGGTGGACTCGTGCACCTGATCAATTGTGGCCCCCGCCCATAAGGCCTGCTGCACCAACGAGAGGCGGCCGTCGTGGGGTCGGTGCATGCGTTCTAGGAGATCGGGAACATCAACGTCGGTGGTGTTGGCCGGCCACCAGAAAATCGATTCAGGTTTTTCCAATGAGCGCAATGCTTTTTGCAATGCCTCACCAAAGTTTCGCCCGATGGACATCGCCTCGCCCACACTCTTCATGGTGGTGGTTAGCACCGGATCGGCATTAGGGAACTTCTCGAATGCGAAGCGCGGGACTTTGACAACCACATAATCAAGGCTGGGCTCAAATGATGCCGGGGTTTGCTTCGTGATGTCATTGGGAATTTCATCGAGGGTGTAGCCGATCGCCAGCCGGGCTGCGATCTTGGCGATTGGGAACCCGGTCGCCTTGGAAGCAAGTGCCGAGGAGCGAGACACTCGCGGGTTCATCTCGATTACGATCATGCGCCCATCAGCGGGATCGATTGCAAATTGAATATTACAACCACCGGTATCAACGCCAACGGCTCGAATAATTTCGATGCCGACATCGCGCATTTTCTGATACTCGCGATCGGTCAAGGTAAGTGCTGGTGCCACAGTTATTGAATCGCCGGTGTGGACACCCATCGGATCGAGGTTTTCAATTGAGCAAATAACCACCACGTTGTCAGCGCGGTCACGCATGAGTTCCAGTTCGTACTCTTTCCAGCCAATGATCGACTCTTCGAGAAGTACCTCTGTTGTGGGGCTCGCCTGTAGGCCGGCACCCGCAATTCGCAGGAGATCACTGTCGTTATAGGCAATACCTGATCCGGCACCCCCCATGGTGAAAGATGGTCTAATAACCACCGGAAACCCTAGTTGCTCGGCGGCTCCCTGGCAGTCCTCCATCGAGTGGCAAATAACTGATTGGGCGCTCTCGGCGCCTATCGATGCCACGATTCCGCGAAACAGCTCGCGGTTTTCACCGCGCTCAATGGCAGCAACATCGGCGCCGATCATTTCAACTCCGTAGCGCTCCAGCACACCGCTCTTGTGCAGCGCCATTGCGATATTTAGTGCCGTTTGGCCCCCTAAAGTTGGGAGCACGGCATCGGGGCGCTCCTTTGCGATGATGCGCTCGACGAACTCAGGGGTAATTGGCTCAATGTAGGTAGCGTCTGAAAACTCAGGGTCGGTCATGATCGTTGCCGGATTTGAATTCACCAGCACGACGCGCAAACCTTCGTCCTTTAGTACCCTGCAGGCCTGAGTACCCGAATAATCAAACTCGCAACCTTGTCCGATGACAATTGGACCTGATCCAATAACCAAGATCGACTTAATATCTTCGCGCCTTGGCATTAACGACCAGCTCTCATCAAGTCAACAAACTCATCGAACAAACCCGCCGCATCATGCGGGCCTGCAGCAGCCTCAGGGTGGTACTGCACACTGAAAGCCGGTACCTCAAGGCAGCGTAGGCCCTCTATGACATCATCGTTTAGGCATACGTGACTTACTTCAGCTGCTCCAAACGGGGTCTGGAATGGTCCACCACGAGGGGCCTCGACAGCGAACCCATGATTGTGCGCGGTCACGCTGACGCGTCTGGTGCGCAGATCCTGAACGGGTGAATTGATGCCGCGATGCCCGTATCGCAACTTGTACGTCTCCAGCCCTAGCGCCCGACCGAGAATTTGATTGCCGAAACAAATACCAAAAACTGGTATGCGAGCGGTAAGTACCTCCGACATCAACTTAATGGTGGCATCAGCGGTTGCTGGATCACCAGGGCCATTTGAGAAGAACACCCCGTCTGGATTCATTGCCATTATTTCGGCTGTGGTAACCAGTGAGGGGACGACCTGCACCTCAACCCCACGCTCGGAAAGGCGATGCGGGGTCATGGTCTTAATACCGAGATCAACCGCCACCACATTAAATTCACGGGTGCCGATCGAAGGTACCGTGTAAGCCTTGGTGGTGGTCACCGCATCGGTTAGATTCGCGCCCGCCATTGAAGGACTCGATTGCACCTCAGACAGTAAGTCCGTAATTGGCCGGCCGGCTTGCTCACCGGTGAAAATCCCAACACGCATAGCACCGCATTCGCGCAGGTGCCGGGTCAAGGCCCGGGTATCAACACCACATATCCCGACAATCCCCTGATCTCGCAACTCGTCTTCTAGGCCACGGGTGGCCCGCCAATTCGATGAAACCCGCGAAGGGTCGCGGATGACATAACCGGCCACCCAGATACGTTCGGACTCGCCGTCTTCGTCATTTACCCCGGTATTGCCAATATGCGGGGCGGTCATGATTACCACCTGGCGGTGATACGAAGGATCGGTCAGTGTCTCTTGGTAGCCGGTCATCCCGGTGTTAAAGACCGCCTCGCCAAAGGTGGCACCTAGCGCGCCATAACCTTGCCCACGGGCAACTCGACCGTCTTCGAGCACCAAAATTGCCGGCTCACGGTGGGTTGGCTGGGTCACGTAACTATTCAACACGCGAGGTCTCCGCCCTCGACAGTCGGCTTACCCGCCTTCAGCACGTGGATGACTTTCCCCGGCAATGTCATCCCCGAGTATGGGCTGTTTCTGCTCTTCGAGGCGAAAGTCGCGGGTTCAACCACCCATGACGCCCCCGGGTCAACCACACAGATATTGGCCGGTGCGCCGACTTTCAGTTCGTGCCCATGTCCATGAGCCCGGCCTATCCGGGCCGGACGAACCGACATCCGGTCAGCAAGGGCGCGCCAATCCAATAGCCCGGAATTGATCATCGTAAGCACCGCGATACTAAATGCCGTCTGCAGACCCAGCATGCCAAATGCCGCAGCAGCCCATTCACAATCCTTATCTTCATGTGGGTGCGGTGCGTGATCCGTTGCAATTGCATCGATGGTGCCGGCTGCCAGCGCTGCTCTAAGTGCCGTTACATCAGCACTCGTGCGAAGGGGCGGATTAACTTTGTAGACCGGGTCATAACTTGCAACTAGGTCTTCGGTAAGAAGCAGGTGGTGGGGTGTGACCTCGGCCGTTACCTTGATACCACGACTCTTGGCCCATTTGATGACTTCGACTGATCCGGCTGTTGACACGTGGCAAACATGCAGCCGCGAATCAACATGCTCCGCAAGTAGTACATCGCGAGCAATTATTGACTCCTCGGCTACCCCGGGCCAACCGGTTAGGCCAAGTTGCCCAGACAGGACACCTTCATTCATCTGCGCATCAACGGTCAACCGCGGCTCTTGGGCATGCTGGGCGATGACCCCGTCAAAGGCCTTCACATATTCAAGTGCCCTGCGCATGATGGCAGCATCGTGAACACACTTTCCATCATCGCTGAACATCCGAACCTGCGCCGCCGACGTGGCCATTGCACCGAGTTCGGCCAATTGCTCTCCGCCCAGACCTACCGTCACCGCTCCTACCGGAAAAACATCGACCAGGCCGGTTGCTTTCCCAAGATGCCAAACCTGCTCGACCACACCGGCGGTGTCGGCAACCGGTGAGGTATTCGCCATAGCGAAAACAGCAGTGAACCCGCCCAGTGCCGCCGCTCGCGAACCGGTCTCGACGGTCTCTGCATCCTCGCGGCCGGGCTCACGCAGGTGCGTATGTATATCAACAAACCCGGGGAGGGCGATCAAACCGGAGGCCTCAATTACCCGGCCCGCGGCGCTACCTGCCGCAGCGATCTCAGCGATAACACCTGCCGCCACCACAATGTCGACCGGATCTTCACCATATGGGCGCACTCCACGTAACACCGTCTTCACCTGCGGCATTAAATTTCCTTCTTTCCGTCATCAGCCATGCCGCCAAGAAGTAGGTAAAGGACGGCCATTCGGATACTTACACCGTTCGCGACTTGCTCAACCATCACCGCACGTTCACCATCGGCGACATCGGCGGAAATCTCCATCCCCCTGTTCATCGGGCCAGGGTGCAGCACAATCGCATGGGGGGGTAGCAACCCCATTCGGCGAACATCTAGCCCATACCTGCGGCTGTACTCATTCACTGATGGGAAGTACGCCGCGTGCATACGCTCTGACTGCACCCTTAACATCATGACGGCGTCAACATGGGGTAGGACTTCGTCAAGGTCGTAACTAACCGCGCAGGGCCACTGGCTAACTCCGTACGGCAGTAAGGTCGGTGGCGCGACCACAGTTACGTAGGCGCCCAGCGTTCGAAGCAGTAACACATTCGACCTAGCGACACGACTATGCAAGATATCTCCGACGATTGCCACGCGCACGCCAGCTAAATCCCCCGTACCGTCGCGTAAATGGTGTCGGATTGTAAATGCATCAAGCAGCGCTTGCGTTGGATGTTCATGGGTTCCATCACCGGCGTTGATGACACTTCCTTGAATCCAACCAGCCGTTGCAAGTCGATGCGGGGCTCCGGATGATCCATGACGAATCACTACCGCGTCGGCTCCCACTGCCTCCAAGGTGAGTGCGGTGTCTTTTAGGCTCTCACCTTTAGAAACGCTCGAACCTTTAGCCGCAAAGTTGATGACATCAGCGGAAAGTCGCTTGGCCGCAATCTCAAATGAAATTCGGGTACGAGTGGAATCCTCGAAGAACAAATTAACCACGGTGCGACCCCGAAGTGTCGGAAACTTCTTGACCGTTCGATCAGTAACCGATGCCAGCTGTGCCGCAGTATCGAGAATTAAGCAAGCGGAATCAACATCAAGGTCGCCGGCTGAAAGTAGGTGCCGCATCTATCTCGCACCGCCATCAATAGTGACTTCATCGAAATCGTCGAACTCGATAAGCCGGACCCGCACCTGCTCGGCTAGTGCAGTTGGTAGGTTCTTGCCAACGTAATCAGCACGGATCGGCAATTCGCGGTGCCCTCGGTCAACCAGAGCAGCAAGTTGAACGGCCCGTGGGCGCCCAATGTCATTAAGTGCATCAAGTGCAGAACGAACCGTACGCCCAGAAAAAAGCACGTCATCAATCAGGACTACAACTTTGTCATCTATGCCACCGGTTGGGATCGCCGTCGGTTCTAGTGCGCGAGCTGGGCGTAGCCGTAAGTCATCACGGTACAAGGTGACATCAATGGCCCCTACCGCGACCGCGTCACCCTCAATGCTTTCAATTGCAGCCGCGATGCGCCGCGCCAAGAACACGCCTCGGGTAGGAATACCTAACAAGACGAGATCGGCTGCGCCCTTATTGCGCTCAACAACCTCATGGGCGATGCGCCTAATAGCTCGACCAATATCGCCAGCATCTAGCACCACTGACCGTGCAGAATCCATCAAAGTGGACCCCCTTCCCCGTCTCACTGAACGGACTTAAAGGACGTCTAACAACTGTACCTTAGCGCAATTAGCCGATAATTTGCTCAGCCAGTAGGGCTGGAACCGATTGTATGCACCCGCATACCGTTGGTGGTGCCGGGTATGCCCGGTGGCACACCAGCGACTATGACAACACGCTCACCAGCGCTAGCTCGGCCGATCTCCAGCAATGCGCGGTCAACCTGCGCCACCATGTCGTCAGTGTGAGTGACGCCAGCCACCAAGAAAGTCTCGACTCCCCACACCAAGGAAAGTTGACTGCGCACCCGAGCATTCGGGGTGAAGGCAAGCAGCGGAGTCTGATTGCGCCAACGCGCAATTAGGCGCGCCGATTGACCGGTCTCAGTGAAGGCGATTAGGTGGCTCGCCTTGATCTCATCGGCGACATTGACGGCAGCATGGGTAAGTGCCCGCGCCGTTGACCCTTGGCGCTCATCACCTAATTCGGGCAGCGAGTCCAGCGCCTCTAGTTCAACGTGCTCAATGATCCGCGCCATGGTCTCGACAACCAAACTTGGGTGTTCACCGATGCTGGTCTCGCCCGAGAGCATTAAGGCGTCGGCGCCATCTAGTACCGCATTTGCGACGTCACTCACCTCCGCGCGGGTGGGCCGGGTAGCGGAAATCATCGAATCCAGCATCTGGGTTGCGACAATCACCGGTTTAGAGAGTTCGCGGCATAATTGAATCGCACGCTTTTGTACCAGGGGCACCGCCTCGAGCGGTAATTCAACACCGAGATCACCTCGGGCCACCATAACGCCATCAAAAGCCTCAACAATTTCCACAAGGTTTTCGACCGCCTGCGGCTTTTCGACCTTAGCGAGCACGGGCAGGCGCACACCTTCTTCATCCATAATGCGATGTACATCTTCAATATCGGCCGCCGAGCGCACAAAGGAAAGCGCGATCATGTCGGCTCCGATGCGAAGGGCCCAGCGCAAATCAGCAATATCCTTCTCCGACAGCGCCGGCACGCTCACCGCAACACCTGGTAAATTAAAGCCTTTGTTATCCGATACTCGGCCACCTTCGATAACCCGCGTTACTACGCGCGGACCGTCAACTGCAACTACTTCAAGGGTGATCCGGCCATCATCGACCAGCACCCGATCCCCTGGGTGCACATCACCGGGTAGCCCCAAGTACGTGGTAGAAACCATGGAAGCATCACCGGGCACCACTTGGGTGGTGACGGTGAACTCGGCCCCGACCTCAAGTAGCACCGCCCCGGATGCGAAGCGGCCCAGCCGGATCTTCGGCCCTTGTAGATCGACCAGAACCCCAACTCCCCGGCCCGCCTCATCGGCGCCCTGCCGCACTGCCGCGTATGCCTCGGTGTGCTCCGCATGCTCCCCGTGCGAGAGGTTTAGGCGCGCAACATCCATGCCGGCGGCAATCAGGTCGCGAATACTCTCCAAGGATGAAGTTGCGGGCCCTAATGTGACAACAATTTTCGCTCGACGCATGCTTTAGATCCTAGCCCAAAGCCCTGTAAGCGCTGTCATACCACAAGCGGCCGTGCCGTTGCCGCTATCGGAGCCGGCAGGTTAGTGGTACCCGTGAGGTACTTATCGACCGCTGCCGCACCGGCCCGCCCTTCGGCTATCGCCCAGACAATTAGTGACTGCCCGCGCCCAGCATCACCGCACACATAAACCCCGTCGACGTCGGTGCGGTAATCCGGATAGCGCTTCACCAGGCCGCCGTCATCTAGATCCAAGCCCAACTGTTCTACTAGCGAACCCGGCTCTGGGCCGGTAAAACCCATCGCCAGGAGTACGACATCTGCCGGCAGCTCACGGGTTGATCCAGCGACCGGCTCGTAGACCCCATCGGATACCTCTACATCCATGATTCGAATGCCCACCAGCTGCCCGGTGCCGTCATCAAGGAACGCTTCGGTAGAAACGGCAAATAGCCGTTCTCCGCCTTCCTCATGGGCGCTCGTCGTTCGGTAAGTCATCGGATAGGTGGGCCACGGCTGGGTGCCCGGTCGATCAGCCGGCGGCACCGGCAAGATCTCCAACTGAGTTACCGAGGCAGCGCCTTGACGGTGCGCGGTACCAAGGCAATCTGCGCCAGTGTCGCCGCCGCCGATGATTACCACGTGCTTACCGCTCATATCAAGTGGCGAACGAGTCAAATCACCCTCTTGCACCCGGTTCGCTAACGGCAGTACTTCCATCGCCTGGTACACCCCGCGAAGTTCACGTCCGGTAATTGGCAGCTCACGCCACTTAGTTGCCCCTATCGCCAAGACCACCGCGTCGTAGCGTCGCCGCAGGTCCTGGCCGGTGATATCGATCCCGACATCGACTCCGGCGCGGAATTTAACCCCTTCGTTAATCAGTTGATCCAGCCTCTGATCAAGATGGATCTTTTCCATCTTGAACTCTGGAATGCCATAACGCAGGAGTCCGCCGATGCGATCTGCCCGCTCGTATACCGCAACCGTATGCCCGGCTCTGGCCAATTGCTGGGCTGCTGCTAAACCGGCGGGACCAGAGCCAATAACGGCGACCGTCTTACCCGATAGTCGCTCCGGTGGCTGCGGTGTAACCCAGCCCTGCTCCCAGGCTTTGTCAATAATCGAGACTTCAACCTGCTTGATAGTCACCGCATCAGAATTGATGCCAAGAACGCAAGCGGTCTCACACGGCGCCGGGCAAAGGCGACCGGTGAATTCCGGGAAATTATTAGTCGCGTGCAACCGCTCACTGGCTGCTCGCCAATCCCCGCGCCACACCAGTTCATTCCACTCGGGAATTAGATTGCCCAGTGGGCACCCGTTATGACAGAACGGGATACCACAGTCCATGCATCGACCGGCTTGTTTCTCCAACCGATCCGCGCCGAACTCCTGATACACCTCCCGCCAATCCTGTAAACGAATATCAACAGGGCGCCGGGTCGGGAGTTCGCGGTCCGATGTCAAAAACCCTTTTGGATCAGCCACGACTTCCTCCCAATACCAGCACTTCTGGGCTAAGCCCCTCTGCTAACGCCTGCTCACTTAGCGCTAATACGCGCTTCAAATCCTTCGGCATGATCTTGGTGAATCGGTCACCACTTGCCGACCAATCCTCAAGTAGCAATCGTGCGACCTCGGATTGCGTTGCCTCAAAATGATCACGAATCATCAATTGCAACTCGGCTAAATCTGATAACGAGAGTGGATCAAGATCGACCATTTCGGGGTTGACCATCCCCGGGAGTAGATCCAAGACATACCCGATACCGCCGGACATCCCAGCACCCAGGTTGCGTCCGGTACTCCCCAAAACTACTACGCGGCCACCTGTCATGTATTCGCAGGCATGATCGCCAACACCTTCGACTACAGCGGTTACCCCCGAGTTGCGGACACAAAAACGTTCACCCACTCGGCCGCGTAGAAAGATCTCACCGCTGGTGGCGCCGTATCCAATTACGTTTCCGGCGACGATGTTCGACTCGGCCAAAAATGTGGCTTTGGGGTCCGGATGCACCACAATCCGGCCGCCTGAAAGCCCCTTGCCGACATAGTCATTAGCGTCACCCACCAGGCGAAGAGTAACCCCTGCTGGGATAAATGCCCCGAAGGACTGCCCGGCAGAACCCACAAACGTCAAATCGATTGTCCCATCCGGTAACCCCGCACCACCATGTCGACGTGTCACCTCCGACCCCAACATCGTGCCGACCGTGCGATTAACATTGCGTATTGCCAAGTGAGCCCGCACCGGCTCGGCACTCTCCAATGCTGGTGCGCAAAGTGAAATCAATTCAATGTCCAGGGCCCGGTCTAATCCGTGGTCCTGTAAAACCTGCTGGTGGCGCGGTGCACTTGGATCGCCAGCAGGCACATGCAAAATGGGCTCGAGATCAAGGCCCGCCGTCTTCCAATGCTCGACCGCATTTTCGATATCCAAGAACTCAGCATGACCGACTGCTTCTACCAATGTGCGAAAACCCAGTTCAGCTAAATATTCGCGCACCTCTTCGGCGATGTACTCGAAGAAAGTCTCGACGAACTCCGGCTTACCCGTGAAACGCTCACGGAGAATTGGGTTCTGGGTCGCAACGCCGACCGGGCAGGTGTCGAGGTGACAAACCCGCATCATCACACACCCCATTACGACAAGTGGAGCAGTCGCAAACCCGTATTCCTCGGCACCGAGTAGTGCAGCTATAACAACATCGCGCCCAGTCTTCAGTTGACCATCTGTTTGAACAACAATCCGGTCTCTGAGCCCATTCAGCATCAGAGTTTGGTGCACCTCCGCCAGACCCAACTCCCAAGGTGAACCCGAATGCTTTAGTGAAGTAAGAGGCGAAGCACCGGTGCCCCCATCATGACCAGAAATCAGCACCACATCAGCGTGCGCTTTAGCCACGCCAGCAGCGACGGTACCCACGCCAACTTCGGACACCAACTTCACGTGAATACGAGCCCGTGGGTTCGCGTTCTTCAAGTCATGGATCAATTGCGCGAGATCTTCAATTGAATAGATGTCATGGTGCGGTGGCGGTGAAATTAGGCCCACCCCTGGGGTCGAATGCCGAGTCTTGGCGATCCACGGGTAAACCTTGTAACCCGGCAACTGACCACCTTCGCCAGGCTTTGCTCCCTGAGCCATTTTGATCTGAATGTCATCGCTGTTCACTAGATAATCACTCGTTACCCCAAAACGACCAGATGCAACCTGCTTAATGGCAGAGCGCTTTGAATCCCCATTTGGCATCACTTCATAGCGTTCGGGGTCTTCTCCCCCCTCGCCAGTATTGGATTTTGCACCCATGCGGTTCATCGCTATCGCCAAAGTCTCGTGGGCTTCAGAGGAGATAGACCCGTATGACATGGCTCCGGTGGAGAACCGTTTAATGATTGAGGCCGCCGACTCCACTTCATCAAGTGGCACCGCGGGTCTTAATCCGGCTCGCATCGTGAAAAGCCCACGCAATGTCATCAGTCGCTCTGATTGGTCATTTACCCCGGCCGTGTATTGCCGGAAAATATCGAACCGCTTATTGCGAGTGGCATGCTGAAGTCGAAATACCGTCTCGGGATCGAATAGATGCGGTTCACCCTCGCGCCGCCACTGGTACTCACCACCAACATTCAAGGTTCGGTGCGCTGGTGAAATGCCTGAAGGCGGGTATGCCACCGCATGACGCGCCGAGACTTCTTCGGCGAGCACATCTAGGCCCACTCCACCAAGTCGCGAAGAAGTTCCGGTGAAGTAGGCATCGACCACCGCCTGAGAAAGCCCGATTGCTTCAAAGATCTGCGCGCCCCGATAAGAAGCAACGGTTGAAACTCCCATTTTACTCATCACCTTGAGCAAGCCTTTGCCAAGTGACTTCACGAGATTGCGCATTGCCCGCTCTGGACTAATTCCATCGATTAATCCACGTCTGGCTAAATCTTCAACCGACTCGACAGCCAGATATGGGTTCACCGCCGCCGCGCCGTAACCGATCAGCATTGCTACGTGGTGCACCTCACGCACATCCCCAGCTTCGAGAAGCATGGTCACCATGGTTCGCGTTTTGGTGCGCACTAGGTGATGGTGCACGGCAGCGCACAGCAGGAGCGATGGAATAGGGGCCTTGACAGCATCGCTGTCACGATCTGAGAGCACAATAAATCTCTTGCCCTGCCGGATTACGGCATCGACTTCATTGAAAATCTCACTTAGTCGCCGCTCTAGCGCCTCGCCCCCTCCCGCCACCGGATAAAGCCCGGAGATGCGCACACCAGCGAACCTAGGCATGGTGCCATCCGCATTGATATGTAAGATTTTTGCTAATTCATCGTTATCGATCACCGGGAACGGAAGTACTACCTGCATGCAGTGCCCCGCGGTTGATTCAAGTAAGTTGCCATCGGGACCAATGTGGCTTGAGAGAGATGTGACAATCTCTTCACGAATCGCATCAAGTGGCGGGTTAGTCACCTGAGCGAATAACTGCTGAAAATAGTCGAACAGCAATCTCGGGCGATTCGAAAGTACCGCTATTGGGGTATCTGAACCCATGGACCCAATCGGTTCGGTGCCCATTCGAGCCATCGGCTCTAGAATGATTCTGAGTTCTTCGTCGGTATAGCCAAATGTTTGCTGGCGCCGAGCCACTGAATCGTGAGTATGCACGATGTGCTCGCGCTCCGGTAACTCCTCAAGGTGCACTAATCCGGCCGCGAGCCAATCCGCATATGGCTCAGCCGCAGCTAGTTCCGCTTTGATTTCTTCATCATCAATGATGCGCCCGGCGGCGGTGTCCACGAGGAACATTCGACCAGGCTGCAAGCGACCTTTGCGCACGATCGTGGCGGGATCAAAATCGAGCACCCCGGATTCAGAGGCCAGCACTACTAGCCCATCTTCGGTGACCCAATACCTACCCGGACGTAATCCGTTTCGATCCAGCACGGCGCCGATGATCGTGCCGTCGGTGAAGCACACATTCGCCGGACCGTCCCAAGGCTCCATCAACGTCGAATGGAACTCATAGAAAGCTCGTCGAGCCGGATCAATATCGGGATGATTCTCCCAAGCCTCTGGAATCATCATTAACACAGCATGAGGCAGCGAACGACCGCCTAAATGAATCAACTCAAGTACTTCATCAAATGACGCCGAGTCACTGCCTCCCCTAGTGCAGATCGGAAATAGCCGGGTCATATCACCGGGGATAATTGATGACGTGAGCATGGACTCACGAGCCTGCATCCAGTTTCGGTTCCCTTGAACCGTGTTAATTTCACCATTGTGCGAGATAAACCGATATGGGTGTGCAAGTGGCCACGAAGGGAAAGTATTGGTCGAAAACCGTGAATGTACGAGGGCTAGTGTCGACGTCATTTGCTCATCCGAAAGATCTGGATAGAACGGCTCAAGTTGACCCGTGGTTAACATTCCCTTGTAAACAATCGTGCGCGAGGAAAGTGAAGAGAAATAGATATCGGTTTCACGCTCAGCGCGCTTTCGAACCGCATACACCTGACGATCAAGAGCCAGGCCACTTAGCCCCTGGGGTGAACTCAAGAAGAGTTGCTCGAAGTTCGGCATCACGCTCTGAGCAGTAATGCCGACCAACGTTGGATCCGTAGGAACCGCACGCCAGCCCAAAACCAATAGTCCTTCATCGCGCGCGATTCGCTCCACCGTGCTTTTGCTCGCGGCAACCTGCGTGTCAGTCTCCGGTAAGAACGCAATGCCTACCGCATATTGCCCCGCTGGTGGAAGTTCAAATGCCACGTTTGCGCGCAGGAAGGTATCGGGCACCTGCAGTAATATGCCGGCTCCATCGCCACTATCTGGCTCACTCCCTGAGGCGCCACGATGATCAAGGTTTCGCAACGCCGTCAAAGCTTTGGCAATCACCCCATGGGAACCGGCCCCGGTGAGCGTTGCGACGAAAGCGACACCGCAGGCATCATGTTCGCGCATCGGGTCATACAAACCCTGCGCCAAAGGTAAGTTGGTCTGCACAGACATCAAAGCCCTTTCGCCGTCGCGCCACCCTTCGGCAATAGCTCAGAAGGTGGATTCGACAGGACGACGTTGGCCTATCGGACGAAATAATACCCCATTGAAATTAGGTGTCGCTCTCCACTCCCGATGTGGAGTGAAAATCACCTGACGCAGTGGTGGAAACCGCCGGGTCGGCCGCGACGCTTTCGCGGCCCGGCCGCCGCCGGGCTGAAATAATCAGGTAGACCAGAGCCCCGATGCCAACAAGTAGTGCGGTCCAGATATTTAGTCGAAGGCCCAGAATTGAATTGGCCGTATCAATGCGTAGGGACTCGATCCATAAACGCCCAGCGCAGTACAACGCGACATAGAGGGCAAATACCCGGCCGTGCCCCATGTTAAATCGCCTATCAGCCCAAATGAGAACAGCGACGATACCCAGTAGCCAAATAGACTCATAGAGGAAAGTCGGCTGGAAGGTGGAGAAACTTTCGTAGCCGGTGGGCCGGTGTGCGGGATCAATTTCAAGTGCCCACGGCAAAGTCGTCGGGGCACCAAAGAGTTCTTGGTTAAACCAATTACCAAAGCGGCCGATCGCTTGCGCCAAGGCAATACCCGGGGCAATCGCGTCGGCGATCGGAGGCAGCGCCACTTTCGCGCGCTTGGCCCCGATCCAGGCACCTAGGGCGCCGAGGGTCACCGCGCCCCAAATACCGAGCCCACCGTCCCAGATTCGAAATGCTGCGGCTAATCCGCGGCCATCGGGGCCGAAGTAAAGTTGTGCATCAGTTATCACGTGGTAGAGCCGGCCGCCGACGATGCCAAATGGCACCGCCCAGATCGCGATATCGGTGATCAACCCGGGCCTACCACCGCGAGCCAGATAGCGCTTATTGCCGAGCCACACCGCAACCACGATGCCGATGACGATCAAAAGGGCATACGCCCGGATCGGAATCGGACCAAGCTCCCATACCCCAGCCGGTGGGCTAGGGATAAATGCTGGCGCCGAACCACCACCAGCACTCACGAGAGACCCGATCCCTATTTTGCCGCCTCAGCAGCAACGGCCGCTTCCAGGGCAACGGGATCGGAAAGGACACCGCCATCGAGCAGAACGCCGTTTAGAAACCCGGCCGGGGTGCCGGGCACCTCCTCTTTGAGGAAACTGTCATAGCTATTTGCGGCCCAACCGGTGTAAGTACGATCTGCAACACAACTGTTAAATGTGTCAAGTGCCGGACCGGCGATACCAGCGTCTGCGGCAAAAGTCAGTAATTGCTCGTCGCTGTAACCATCACCTTCGGTCGCGGGCTGATTCTTGTACACCAAATCGTGGAACTCCAGCGCCTTGCCGGCATCAGCGGCGCAGCCCCAAGCCGCAACCGCCCGAACTGATGCGTCGTTACCTACTCGCAAGTCCAAGAACGTGGTCGGGCGCCAGATCAGTTTAACCTTGCCTTCGTCAGCGAGCTTGACAATGCCAGCACCGTTTTTCTCTTCCAAAGCCGCACATGATGGGCACTGGAAGTCCTCCCAGATCGTCAGCACCGGGACACCTTCAGCACCGGGGTTGTATGGCAGGCCGTACTCATTGGGATCACCGGACGCAATCACCCCTGTCGGAAGGGCCGCAGCCGCATCCGCGGGCACCGTGGCTGGCGTGCCGGTGGTGTCGGTGCTCTTTGCAACCACGGCGATTGCGATGATCCCGACGACTACAACTAGCACCGTGACCGCACCAAAAATGCGGATTGTGCGCTCTCGGCGCTTCTCACCGGACTGCGACGCAGCCCGTGCTGCCGCTGCCTTGTCACGCCGATTCTTGCCGCCCTCGCTCATCTGCAGTACTCCCTCAGGTCAAGAAATTGAGTCAATTGAAAACCACTAAAGGCCAACGGTACGGGACCTAGCCCACTCACCGGTGAACCCCCTCGGCCAGTTCGCCGGCAAGGGTGCGAACAGCGGCGAGCGCGGCTGGAAGATCTACCGCTTGTCGGATACAGCGGACAAAAGCCGAGCCCACGATCACCCCGTCGGAATAGGCCGCCACCTCCTGGGCCTGCGCCCCTGTTGACACCCCGAGGCCAACTGCAATAGGTAAGTCGGTGGCCAGCCTGGCTCGGGCTACCAAGCCCTGGGCCCCAGCACCGACTTGGCTTCGCGCCCCGGTCACGCCCATTGTTGACGCGGCGTAGACGAACCCTGAAGTGTTTTTAACTACCGTCACGATTCGATCGTCGGTTGATGATGGCGCCACCAGGCAAAGCCGGTCAATCTCATTGGCCTTGGTTGCAGCTAGCCATGGGCCGGCCTCCTCCGGGGTTAAGTCCGGGGTAATTACCCCATTGCCGCCGGCAGCTGCCAGTGCGACCGCAAACCGCTCAACACCGTAACGCTCAATTGGGTTCCAGTAGG
>CAMBQX010000008.1 GCA_945870085.1 Bifidobacterium breve
CGCCGGGTCAAGAGGGCGGCTAGGGCTAGGTCATCGCGCTGGCGGAGGGCATCGGCCAAGCTGCGCGGACTCACCCGCACCATCTTATTGGTGGGTCGGTAGCCTTCACTCATGCCAACGGGAATCGTTAAGTGGTACGACGCGGAAAAAGGCTTCGGCTTCATCAACTCCGATGAAGGCGAAGACGTCTTTGTTCACGTCTCGACCCTGCCGGCCGGGGTGCCCTCGCTCAAGCCGGGCACCAAGGTCGAGTTCGGCATTGTCGACGGTAAGCGCGGTAAGCAAGCCCTAACCGTAGCGATAATTGGGCCGCCACCGTCGATCGTGAAGAGTTCACGTAAAGATGCCGGCGATCTCGCCGGGATAGTCGAGGATCTAATCAAGTTGCTTGACGGGGTATCAAATCAACTTCAGCGCGGTAAATTCCCGCCGGATGCTGCCGCACAAAAAATCGCTGCGGTTCTCCGCGCGGTTGCTGACGACCTAGATATCTGACCCGAGGTTCGTGAGTGCGCACGTTTTGGTCGTGAAATTGGCTGAAAATCCGGATTTGACGACCAAAACGTGCGCACTCAGGCAAATGGGCCGAGGGCGGTGGGCTGGGCCGAGGGCCCGTGGGAGACAATCGGGGTATGCAAAAGGTGTTGGATGACCAGCAATTGGGCGCGGCCATTGAGTTGGCGCGCGAAGCCGCTGTCATCGAAGCCGAGGCCGCTTACGTAGGTGAGCACCTTGAGATGGCGATGGAAGATGAGCGCCTAGCCACCCACCTGTTTACCTGCTTGCACCCCGGCTATCTCGGTTGGCGTTGGGCGGTCACGGTTGCCCGGGCACCTGAGCAAGACGAAATAACGGTCTGTGACGTCGTGCTTTTGCCCGGCCCCGATGCCCTCGTTGCCCCGCCGTGGGTGCCCTGGAGTGAGCGCGTACAGCCGGGTGATCTTGGTGTGGGTGATGTTCTCGTCACCCCGACAGATGATCTGCGCCTTATTGCCGGGTTAACCGGTGAAGATGATCTTGAGACGGCAAGTTCAGCAAGCCCGCTCAATGGATTTTGGGAACTCGGGCTAGGCCGGGTTCGGGTGTTATCGGTTGTCGGCCGCGATGAAGCCGCTGAGCGTTGGTTCGAGGGCGACATGGGACCGAGCGCTGCGATGGCCAAGTCGGCAACGAATAACTGCAGTACCTGTGGGTTCTTGCTGCCCATCGGTGGGCCACTTGGCCAAATGTTTGGGGTGTGCGCGAATTTGATTGCGCCAGCAGATGGCCATGTGGTGGCGATGAACTATGGCTGCGGTGGGCACTCCGAGGTGACCCTTGAGGTAGGTGCGCCGCTAGCCGAGAACGCCACTGATGAACTTGGCTGGGATCACCTAGATTTAACGGAGCCTGACTTAGACGACGCGGAGCAATTACCGGAAGATTTAATCGTTGCCGGTATTTCCGATGCGACGCTGCTCGCGGCGAGCACGGTACTTGAGGTAGAAGATGCCACCGACCCCGCAGATGAAACCGGTGAAGGCGACGCCAACCCACCAACTCTCGATGCCGAGTTGTCCGTGGAAGAGCGCCAAGACGACACCGACAATTAGCCAAACTCCTGTGCCTACTGTGACAGGAATGAACGCATTGTCCTGATGTTGCACACGCGGTGAACTTGCTGTTAGCGAAGCGCTGATATCTCCTGAATCCGCCATGATTCCTACGATACTCTGCGCGCGGAACGTCGGGCTGATGCTGTTTCAGGTTTCCCCCTGGCCGACAACCCGGGTCACCAATAGTGAGCCGACTGTCAGCGCCAATCGGAGGAACAATGGCCGTTTCTGCCCCCCCAGCACCTACCAGCAGCATGGATCGCTGGTTTTCACTTAGTGAACGTGGCTCGACTTACGGACGTGAAATTCGAGGTGGCTTTGTCACCTTCTTCACGATGGCTTACATCGTGGTGCTCAACCCGTTGATCATCGGCACCGCCAAAGACATGAACGGAAACTTCATCGGCGGCACCACCGATGTGCTCAAGTCCATCACGATGGTCACCGCTGCCACCGCCTTAGTCGCCGGCTTGATGACAATCCTGATGGGAGTTTTTGGGCGCTTCCCCATGGCGGTGGCCGCGGGCCTGGGCCTGAACGGTTTTGTGGCTTTCACGTTGGCTCCGCAGATGACCTGGGCCGATGCGATGGGTCTGGTGGTCCTCGAAGGTGTGCTGATCTTGATTTTGGTGCTGACCGGGTTTAGATCGGCGGTGTTCCACGCCGTGCCCGAACAGCTGAAGTACGCGATCGGAGTTGGTATCGGCCTTTTCATCACGATCATCGGCTTGGTTGACTCCGGTTTGGTGCGCCCGGGCCCGGTATTGGTGACATTCGGTCCTGCGGGGGCTCTTGCCGGCTGGCCAATCTTCACCTTCTGCTTCGGCCTGATTTTAACGATCATCTTGGTGGTCAAGAAAGTTCGCGGCGCCATCCTTATCGGCATTTTGGGCACAGCAGTGGTCGCGATCATCATTGAATCAATTGCCAAGGTGGGCCCGAGGTTCGGTGCCGATGGCGCCGTCAACCCGGTGGGTTGGGGCCTGAACGTGCCTAAGGTTCCAGACCAGATTGTTGCCACTCCAGATCTTGGGCTTCTCGGCCAGTTCAATCTCTTCGGCAGCTTCCAGGTCATCGGAGTCATCGCGGCGCTGCTCGCGATCTTCTCGCTGATGCTCAGTGACTTCTTTGACACGATGGGTACCGCATTCGGCCTAGCCGGTGAGGCAAACCTACTCGATGAGAAGGGCGACATCCCACACTTCGAGAGTATCTTGGTTGTCGACTCAATCGCGGCGGTAGCCGGTGGCGCTGCTTCGGTATCGAGTAACACTTCGTACATTGAATCTGCGTCAGGTATTGGTGAAGGCGCGCGCACCGGCATCGCCTCGATCATCACTGGGCTGCTGTTCTTAGTGGCAATGTTCATCTCACCTTTGGTGACGGTCATCCCCTACGAAGCGGCGACGCCAGCGCTGGTTGTGGTCGGCTTCTTGATGATGACGCAGATCCGTCATATCGACTTCATGAACTATGAAATCGGCATTCCGGCGTTCTTGACTATTGCCCTCATGCCATTTACCTACTCCATCACCAACGGCATCGGCGCGGGCTTTGTTACCTGGGTCATCATCCAGATCGCGGTTGGCAAGGCTAAGAGCATCAACTGGTTGATGTGGGTGGTGTCGATCGCCTTCGTCATCTACTTTGCGATTGATCCAATTCAGGGGGTACTCGGCCTGGGCTAGGAGGCCGTAGGCTGAGCGCATGGGCCCACGAACTAGGCGCATCATCACGCTGGTGGTGCTGATAGCCACGGTGGCGGTTGTTGTGATCGCCGCCATAGTGAGCCAATGAACCCAAATGCAGCATCCCGTAAAGCATTTACGGCCATCGGGTGGGCCGCAATCTGGATCCAGGTTGCGGCCCTCACGGCGCTCTGGGCACCTGCGGCCAACGCCCAAACCACCGTTGTTTGCACTTTCAGCGATTCACGCTTCACTGAAATCAGCGGCATTGCTGCGTCAACCCAGCACCCGCACACCATTTGGTTACACAATGACTCGTCGGGTGGGCCATTTATCTACGCGGTTGATTCACGGACCTGCGCAACGCGGGCAACCATCAAAATCACCGGAGCGAAGGCCCGCGACTTCGAATCGATTGCGGTGGGAAGTGATAAACGGGGGCGTCCGGTCATTTGGCTTGGCGATATCGGCGATAACCGCGACAACTGGCCCAATGTCGAAGTACTTCGAATACGTGAGCCAATTGATTTAATCTCACAAACAGTTGCCGCGAAGACATATAGATTCGCTTATCAAGATCGCCCCCACAACGCGGAAGCATTGCTTGCTGATCCTTTTAAGCCGCGACTTTGGGTTGTAACGAAGCAACTGGCTCGCGGTTCACTTTATGCGCTGCCCGACCCACTCCGGCCGCACGTGTTGAACATAGCGAGCAAATTGCGGGTAGAAGGTGGCCTGATTACCGATGGCGCAATTTCACCAGACGGGACGAAATACGTGCTGCGCGACTACGTAAACGCGGTGGTGTATTCGGGCTTGCCGCCGGGCCGTGAAATCGCGCGTATTGCTTTGCCGTACCAATTTCAAGGCGAGGCAATCACTTGGTCCGCGGATAGCCGCTCCTTGCTAATCGCTAGCGAACGCGATGATCGGCTACTGAAAGTAAATATTCCTTAAGTTATGTAGTGGCCGATATCTCGGGTACGGGTTTGATTAGCAGGATCGCCAAAGCGCAAATTAAGAAGACTGGCACAATCAAGAAAGCCAAATGGAAATCTAGTGTTTGCGAAAGTGCACCGAGCACAAATGGGGATATTCCAGATGCCACACTCGCCGCCACCGCCGCCAGGCCGGCCGCCCGATCGGTAAGGCCATCAGAGGCCACCACCGCTCGCGAGACACTAAGTGGCCAATGCACCGAAATACTTAAGCCGGTGAGAAAAAGTCCAAGAATCACCAACGGCCACCAGGTAAAAGACCAGGCGATAGCGAACGATGCCAAGGCGCAGATCATCGCCACGCGTAATATCGATTCAGTTTTATAGGCCCGGGCCAAGCGGGATCCGAATGCCCGACCGATGAACATCCCCCCGACCACCGATGCTAGCGCTGCCGCCGCGGATGCCGGCCCGAATCCGCATCTCTCACGAAGTAGATCGGCGCCCCAAAAAGTCAAGGAGAACTCAGCGCCAACAACGCAAACAAGCAGTGCCCATGACCACCAAAATGCTCGCGGGATCTTGGCATGCTCTACTCGGGCGACGACCGCGGGCGGCTCACCGAATACAGAGGTATTGCGGCCGCGCCAGATTTCAACGGCGATTAAAGCGATGACAACCACGTACATACCCGCGCGCCACCCGAGCAAGGTAGCGGCACCAATGCCAACCAACAATGATCCGATTAGGCCGGCGAAGCAAGCTAGGGCATTGGCCTCGGTCAAGGCCGCTGGGCCGGCTGCGCCTTCATGATCAAGAAGAAACGCGTTTGCGGTCGCGATCATGAACGTGCCGAAGTAGCCGGCGAGAAAAACCCCAAGGAAGGTAACACCGATACTTGCGCCGGGCCAGGTCAAGATCAAAACCCCAAGAATGATGCCGATCGAGCCAACTCGCAGGATTCGCCCGCGGCCGTACCTGAGCATGACTTTGGCAACGATGAGCGCTGAGAGCAGCCCACCGATGGAAAGGAATGTGCCGTGCAGGGAGGCAACTACTAATCCGGTGCCCTGCTCATCACGTAGTAGGGCTTGGGTGGCCCCGAAGCTGTACATGAACCAAGCGAAGAATGACATTTGGATGTAGGAGATCCAAGTGACCCGGTCTCTGGCCGGGGTGTGGGTGGTCGTAACAGCCAAACTCACGAAAGCTGGGCCATAACGTAATCAATGCATTTGGTTAGTGCGCGCACATCATCAGGTTCAACCGATGGGAATACCCCAATGCGCAATTGATTGCGGCCAAGCTTGCGATAGGGCTCGGTGTCGACAATGCCATTGGCCCGAAGTGCTTTAGTGATGAGTGTCGCGTCAATGGAATCGTCAATATCGATTGTTGCTACCACGGCTGAGCGCTTGGCTGGGTCGCTGACAAATGGGGTGGCCATCGGGTTCGCTTCGGCCCAGTCATACAAAATGCCGGAGGATTCGGCGGTGCGCGCGGTGCACCAATCAAGTCCACCATTGGAGTTAAACCAATCAACCTGCTCGGCCATCAAGAAGATGGTGGCCAGGGCCGGGGTGTTGTAGGTCTGGTCAAGGCGCGAGTTGTCGATTGCGGTTTGGAGATCTAAGAATGGCGGAATCCACCGGCCACTCGCCGAGATATTGGCGGCGCGCTCAATCGCCGCCGGCGACATTAGCGCGAACCAAAGACCACCATCGGAGCCGAAACTCTTCTGCGGGGCGAAGTAGTAAGTATCGAAGTGTGAGGTATCAACCGGCAGCCCACCGGCGCCAGACGTAGCATCAATGACGACGATTGAATCGGCATCGGCCCCGGCTGGGCGATGGGGTGGAATAGCAACACCGGTTGAAGTTTCATTATGTGGTGAGCAGTAAGCATCGATACCGGCCTCGGCGGCGAAGGCGGGTGCGTCACCAGGCGGGGCGTTGATGATGGTGGGCTCACCCAAGTACGGGGCTTTTTGCACACCGTCAGCGAATTTGGCGCCAAACTCGCCGAACGTCAAAAATTGAGCGCGGTCCTTGATAAGGCCAAATGCTGCGATATCCCAGAACGCGGTCGAGCCACCGTTGCCAAGTACCACTTCGTAGCCCTCGGGAAGAGCGAAAAGCGAAGTTAGACCGGCCCGCAGGCGGCCGACCTCGGACTTGACGGTCTTTTGTCGGTGTGAGGTACCCAGGAAGGACTGCCACACCTCCGAAAGAGCCGTGACCTGCTCCACACGAACTTTGGAGGGCCCGGCGCCAAAACGCCCGTCAGCGGGAATAAATTCAGCGGGGATATGAATCTCGTTCAACGGTTTACTCCTGGGGTTGGGGTGTAGCCGGTGGGGGCAACCATGATTGGGTCCCAGCCCGGTACGGCTTCTGGTTTACGTGGGGCCGGCCCGATATAACGCGCGGACGGACGAATTAGTCGGCCGGTCTTCTTCTGCTCCAAGATGTGGGCACTCCAGCCAGCGAGCCGGGCGCAGGTGAACATTGACGTGAACAGGGGCGCCGGTACCTCGGCGAAGTCGAGGACAATCGCCGCCCAAAACTCCACGTTGGTTTCAAGTACTCGATCGGGGCGACGGGCGCGCAGCTCACTTAGTGCTGCTTGCTCAAGGGCAACTGCTACTTCATAGCGAGGTGCACCAAGATCACGTGCGGTTCGGCGCAGTACCCGAGCCCTTGGGTCTTCGGCCCGGTAAACCCGGTGACCGAAACCCATTAAGCGTTGATTGCTGTCTAGCACGAAGCGCACATATGCGTCGGCGTCGCCGGTGCGTTCAACTTCTTCGATCATGCCGAGGACGCGAGCAGGTGCGCCCCCATGTAGCGGGCCGCTAATGGCACCGATGGCACCGGAGATTGCAGCGGCAACGTCAGCGCCGGTTGATGCGATGATCCGGCTAGTGAAAGTCGAAGAATTCATGCCGTGCTCGGCGGCTGAAACAAAGTAGGCATCAATTGCCTGAATATGTTTTGGGTTTGGCTCACCGCGCCAGCGCAACATGAACCGCTCGGTGATTGTCGAAGCCTCGTCAATGCGCGACTGCGGCACCATGGGTAGGCCGAGTCCGCGCGCGGCCTGCGCGACGAACGACAATGCCATAACTGAAACATGGGCTAGGTTCTCGCGGGCGGTGTCGTCATCGATATCTAGAAGCTGATGTAGGCCCCAGGCCGGTGCCAACATTGTGATCGCCGACTGCACATCGACCCGCACATCACCGGAGTGGATCGGGATCGGGAACGGCTCGGCCGGTGGCAGGCCAGGATTGAATTCATTGTCGACAAGCAGGCCCCAAACATTGCCGAATGACACCCGGCCGACGAGATCTTCGATATCGACCCCGCGGTAACGCAGGGCGCCACCGTCGCGATCGGGCTCGGCAATTTGGGTTTCGAAGGCGATGACACCCTCGAGCCCGGGCACGAAGTCAGTCACGAGTCCTCCTTATTGCGAACGGGATTAAGTCCTATCCAACACCGAATACCGATGGGATGTTGCTGCCGGGTGGTGCTGGCGCCGCAGGCGTGGTGAGATCAGCGTATGGATCCGCAGTTAGCCGACCTAAGAGTGTCGTACGACACAGGTACCTTGGTGGCCGGAGATTTGGGTAGCGAGCCACTTGCCGCATTTTCAGGGTGGTTCAGCCAGGCCAATGCCGAGGGGCTACCCGAGCCAAATGCGATGGTGTTGGCAACAGCCACCGCTGCAGGTGCGCCGAGCTCCCGGACGGTGCTACTCAAATCCGCCGATCCGAGGGGATTCACTTTCTACACCAATCTGACCTCGCGTAAGAGCCATGAATTACTTGCTAACCCGCTGGTCTCGGCCGTGTTCCCGTGGCTTTCAATGTACCGACAGGTGGCAGTAGTCGGCCGCGCAGAGTTGGTCGGCCGCGATGAGGTAGCTGAGTACTTTTTGTCCCGCCCACGCGATTCGCAGATCGGGGCGTGGGTAAGTAAGCAATCATCGATCATTGATGATCGCACTGTGTTAGCGGATCGATTCCAGCAATTAGTTGAGAAGTACGCCGATCTTGAAGTGCCGGTCCCTGATTTTTGGGGCGGTTGGTTGATTCGGCCGGAAACCATTGAATTTTGGCAGGGCCGCCCTTCGCGACTACATGACCGCTTGCGGTTTCGGGCACTGACACCGGGGGCAGCCCTTGATGATCCAACCGCTTGGGTCTTGGAGCGGCTTTCGCCGTAGTCGCGTTGGTGCACGCTGCACCCTTTTGACTAGCTGGGCGTAGGTTGTCGCCGTGGCTCGCATCTTTGCTGACCTAACTCCGCTGCGTGTCAGTGCACCGTACCGACGGCTATGGGCGGGGCTGGGTATCAGCAATGTTGGCCAGCAGATGACCTCGGTTGCGGTCGGCCTGCAGGTTTATGACCTAACCAAATCCAGTTTCATGGTTGGCCTTGTCGGGCTGTTTCAGTTGATTCCCCTCATCGGCTTTGGTTTATACGGTGGCACTTTGTCCGACGCTTTTGACCGGCGGCTCGTTGGGTTGATCAGTGCACTGGGCCTATGGGGCTGCTCATTGTTGTTTATGTTGCAGTCAGCGCTTTCGATTAATTCGGTCGGGGTGCTCTTCTTGGTGGTGGCTGTGCAGTCGGCATTCTTCGCGGTTGGCAATCCGGCACGGCAGGCGATAATTCCGAGGCTGGTGCCGAAGGAGATGTTGCCCGCGGCTAATGCGCTGAGCATGATCACGTGGAATATTGGATTCACGTTAGGCCCACTTATCGGCGGGCTTGTCATCGCCGCCTTCGGCACCGTCAGCGCGGCTTATGTTATTGACGTGGTGGCGTTTGCCATCGTGGTTTGGGCGATGTGGAGATTGCCAAGTTTGCCGCCGATCCTCATCGCAGGTGAGGTGCGTCCACGTGCTGGTTGGGGTGCGGTCAAGGAAGGATTCGTATTTCTTAAGGGCAAGCGCAATCTGCAGATGTCCTTCTACGAAGACATTATTGCAATGGTCTTTGGGATGCCGCGTGCTTTGTTCCCGGCAATTGCCGCGCAATGGTATGGCGGCTCAATGCGCGAAGTGGCTATGGTTCTAGGTTTCTTAGCGGCCGCGCCAGCAGTTGGCGCCCTGTTATCCAGTATTTTCAGTGGCCCATTGGGCGCAGTTCGCGCGCAAGGGCGCTGGGTCATCATCTCAATTGTTGTATGGGGCAGCACGATCGCCGCCTTCGGGATGGTGCGCTGGCTACCCTTGGCATTGCTATTTCTAGTAATTGCGGGCGCTGCCGACAATGTGTCGGCGATTTTTCGCACTACGATCATGCAGGCCGCGACCCCAGACGAATACCGCGGGCGCTTACAAGGGATTTTCACCGTGGTGGTGGCCGGTGGACCAAGACTTGGAGATGTGGAGGCGGGAGCAGTCGCTGCGGTAGCAGGCGAGGCGTTCGCGGTTATTTCCGGTGGCGTTGTCTGTGTTGTACTCGCACTTGGATTAGGCCGAGCCATCCCATCATTTTGGAAGTACGACGCTCGCCACCCAATCCCGTGAACTAAGAACGCGCTCGGTCTCGAAGTACCGCGTTGATCAATTGCGGGACGCTAATGCCGCGCTTTTCGGCCTCTACACGCAGTGACTTTCGCAAGGATTTTGGAATATCGATCTTGATCGTGACAAGTTTTTCTTCCTTGGGTGCGCGCATGACATCGGAGGTGGCGCTACCCGCCTTGCTGGTTAAGTCATCGATGGGTTCAAGTTTTGGGGTGGTGGGATGCAGATCAGCATCGGCCGATTTAGCCAGCGCGGGTCGTTGGTTAGGGATTCTCGTCTCGCTCATGGCTATCCATTCCTCGCATTGAGGTTCACGGCTGGCAGGATTTCGTCATAGATGTCCTCGAATAGTTCTGAGATCTCGCGAGCGCCGGGTGAATGCCAAGCATGAATGGGGATACCGGCGCCCTGTGCCTGCGGCACCGAGGTGCGCTCAGGCAAGACGGTCGGGCTAACCAAGGAGCCGTATGCCTCGCGCAACTCGTTAATGCGCACCTGCTGCTCTGCTAAGTGCGGGCGGGCGCGATTGATGACAATGGTTGCAACGCGTAGTCCAGGATTAGTAGTACCGCGAATAATCTCGACTGCTTCGAGTGCTTGGGCCGCTCCATGCAATGCGAAGTACCCGGGTTCGGTTACCACGACGGCAAGGTCAGCGGCGCTCAGGGCGTTGCGGGTTAGCTCACCGAGTGATGGCGGGCAGTCGATTAGCACGAGGTCGTATGAGCGCGGCAAGCTTGCGAATGATGCGCGTAAACGAAGTGCTGAATGCCTACCTTCATTAATGTTGCGATGTTCAAGGGCGCGTTCGGCGGCGAGCACTTTAATGTGCGGCGCCCAGCCGGTGCCCATTACTGCATCGACGGCAATTCCGGGGCGAGCGTCGGCCAAAACGTCGTTGGTCGTGAAGACGGGGGCCAGTACATCAAGGCCCATCGTGGCATTGGCCTGCGGGTCTAGGTCAACAATTAGTGCGCGATGACCGCGCTCCCATGCCACACTCGCTAGACCCAAAGTGATTGTGCTTTTGCCCACGCCGCCTTTCATGGACAGGACGGCGATGGTAGGCATGGGGCAATGCTAGGCGGTCGGCTTTTTGATCACCGTGTAGTTCGCCAAGGCGACTTCACGCTCGCTCTTGTGGTCAACGATTCGCTCCGGATATCCGTGTAGGTAGCCATCGGGGTGCAGCCACGGCTCATGGGCGCTTTTGCCGGGTAGGTGGGCCAGTTCGGGGAGATACCGGCGCACGTATTCGCCGTCAGGATCAAATTTTTGGCCCTGCAGCACTGGATTGAAGACCCGGTAGAACGGGGAGGCATCGGTACCGCACCCTGCGGTCCACTGCCACCCGTGGGAGTTGCTCGCAAGATCGCCATCGCGGAGCCAGTACATAAATTCGGCGGCACCACGTTGCCAGGGGATATGTAAATCCTTGACCAGGAAACTTGCAACAACCATGCGTACCCGGTTGTGAACCCAACCCTCGGTGCGTAATTGCCTCATACCGGCATCAACGAATGGGTACCCGGTGTTACCGGTTGCCCAAGCCTCGAATAAGTCGTCAGCATCAGTTGCCCACGGCATTTCCTTATCAAAACGCGGGTCGAGGGAGACGCGTGCGGAATCTGGTCGTTGTGCCAACACATCGGCGTAGAACTCCCGCCAACACAGCTCCTTACGGAAGACTTCGTCATCATCGGATAACTCCGCTAGCAAACTTCTCGGGTGAATTTCACCCCATTTGAGGTGATGGCCAATTGCACTCGTGCCAGCCAGATCGGCTCGGTTTCGTAGCTCTTGATAAGTCGCTAAACCATTGGTGCGAAATTGCTCCCAGCGTTCCCATGCCACCTGCTCGCCGGCCTCGGGCAACTTAAGCGCTCCGAGATCGGGGGCCACAGGTATGCCTTGAGACTTCATCCCTTGCCACCAGGAGACGTCGCTGGGTATATCCGCAGCCGGCTTCGGCCAACCGTGACGCACCCAAGCGCGAAAAAATGGGGTGTAAACACGATAAGCGGTGCCGTCATCTTTCATGATGCGCCCTGGTGAAACTGCATATGGCGAACCTGTCCGAACGAGTGGAACAGTTCCAAGTGCAACCTCTACACCAGCATCGCGCTGGATTCCGTATGGGCCGAAGTCGGCCGCGATATGCACACTGCTGGCACCGGTCGCAGCCACTACTTCGGGGACACAATCGATCGGGTTACCGTGCCGGATAAGCAGATTGCCGTTTAACGACTTATCCAGAGCTGCTAGCGCTGCGGTCAAATATGCCTGACGTACCGGCCCGGCAGCGTCCCAAATGGCTGGATCCAAAACGAATAACGGGATTACCCGGGCGTCGGTAGCGCTGCCGTCAGCTCGCGCTGCTGAAAGTGCGGCCAATAAAGCTGGGTTGTCGAGGAGTCGCAAATCGCGACGAAACCACATAATGCTGGGCACCTCACCAGCCTAAAGGGTTGTGTCTGATCCCGCTTTAGGGCACAGTATGCGGGTGCTTAGTGCTGCTGGATGGGGTGCGATCTCGGCCGCCACTTTGATGGTGGGCGCGATCTTGGCTTATGCGTTCAAACCGTCACCCAGGTTGACCGCGATAGTGATGGCGATCGGTAGCGGCCTGCTTATTGGGTCAGTTTCATATGACTTAGTCGCTGACGCGCAACTCTCGCTAAAGCTCCCCCTGCTTGCCGCGTCGCTCTTCGCCGGTGCTGCTGTGTTCGTGCTCGGCACCAGGCTTTTGGAAAAGAGTGGTGGTAAGAAGCGGAAAAGTTTGAAGCCAAAACCTGAGGAGGGTGAAACTAGCAATCCACTGGCGATTGTCTTAGGTAGCGTGCTCGACGGGGTCCCAGAGTCATTCGTGCTAGGCCTAAGCGTGTTGCATGGTGGTGTGAGTGCCACATTGCTGGCCGGTATTGCGTTGTCGAACCTACCCGAGGGGATGGCGGCTTCGGCTGGACTACGAACGCGCAAGTGGACGCTTCCCAAAGTTTTAATCATGTATGCAGCGGTTGTTGCAACGAGTGCCATCGCTGCGGGCCTCGGATACGGCCTACTTGCTAATGACGATGGCACGATCGCGGGAGTGGTTCAGACTTTCGCCGCCGGTGCGCTTCTGGCGATGATCGCCGACACGATGATCCCTGAGTCGTACCAGGTCGAGCGTGAGTGGACAGGTGGCTTAGTAGTAGCCGGCTTTGCGCTCTCACTGTTGCTTGCCGCAGCACTCGGGTAGGTTGTTTCCTGTGAGCGAGTTAATCGACACCACTGAGATGTACCTGCGCACCATCTTCGAACTTGAAGAAGAAGGTGTGGTGCCAATGCGAGCCCGGATTACTGAGCGTCTAGCACAAAGTGGCCCAACGGTCTCCGAGACGGTGGCCCGAATGGAACGTGATGGGCTAGTGGTGGTCTCTGGGGATCGTCACCTGGAACTCACAGTAGCTGGGCGCGAGGCCGCAACCCGGGTAATGCGAAAGCACCGAATCGCCGAATGCATGCTCGTAGAGGTTATTGGCATGCCGTGGGAAGATGTGCACGCTGAAGCGTGCCGCTGGGAGCACGTCATGAGCGATGCGGTCGAGCGCCGGATGCTAGAGATCCTCGGCAACCCGACAGTTTCGCCATTTGGTAATCCAATCCCAGGGCTGCATGATTTACGACCAGAGTTTGATGTCGCCGAGGTGGAAATGGGGGCGGTGCGGCCACTTTCACTCATTGCAAGCACTGAGTTAGTTGGCGTGACCGTACGCCGATTCGGCGAGACCATTCAGGTTGACACCGATACGATGACGCGGCTGCGCCGAGTGGGCGCGTTACCGGGTGCCTTGGTGCAGGTGCGCAGATCACCGGGCGGAATTTCCATCGGCAGTGCCGGCGAATACACCGAGCTGGCCGATGAGCTAGCTATGTATGTGCTCGTTGATGCGGGGGCATTTGGTGGCTGAGAAAATTGTGCCTGGGCAACTTTTTTTGGGCCGCATCGCAGTGGTGACCGGCGGAGGCACGGGAATTGGCCGGGCGATAACACTCAAACTAGCCGAGCTAGGTGCACAGGTTTTCATTCTCGGTCGCACCGCTGAAACCCTCGAGCAAACGGCCGGCATGGCTCCCGCGGGCCGGGTGCTCACGATTGTCGCTGATGTACGCGAGCCCGAGCAAGTTGATGCAGCGCTTGATCGTATTTTGCAGGAGACACCCGGCATCGACATCCTCGTAAACAATGCGGGTGGCCAGTTCGTCGCGGCCGCTGAAGATATCAATGTCAAGGGTTTCCGTGCGGTCACTCGTTTGAATCTTGACGCCACTTGGTATCTCACCACCGCGGTAGCGACACGCAGCATGCTGCCGCGTGGCTACGGGAAAGTCATCTGCATCACAATCACCCCGCGTGGTGCACTACCTGGCATGGCCCATTCGGGAGCCGCTCGAGCCGCGGTTGAATCACTGATCCGTACTTGGGCCGTTGAGTGGGGTAGTCGAGGGGTGCGCACCGTCGGTGTGGCCCCGGGCATAGTGCATACCGAGGCTTTTGATCGTTACGGGGTGGACGCTGCCAAGGTGGCCGCGGTGGTGCCGCTGCGCCGGTTGCAGCGCCCTGATGAAATCGCCGACCTAGTCGCATTCATCGCCTCGCCGTCGGGTGACTACATCACCGGTACCACGATTGTGATGGACGGTGGCCTTGACATGGTTGGCCCAAACCACATGCCGACAAGTACTTAATGTCAACGGTGACTAAGAGTCCGCCCCATGCTTGAAGTCGTTTTGGACAAAGATCCCCTTACAATAATTGAGAGAGACTTTCGAGGACTTTACTCAGGTCAGGTCGGGGTAAGTTCCATTCTTGGTGGGCAAACTGCTGCAGATCGTGCATTAAGCACTTTGGACATTAGTGGATACGCGAGTTCGCGTTCACAGGTCTACCCGAAAAATAAACGAGGCGCTTCGGTGCTGTCGCCCTACATCAGGCACAACCTTCTTACCCTTGGCGAGGTCCATGAAGCCGTGCATGATGCGCCATTTAAAGACCGCGAGAAGTTTCGCGATGAGCTCTATTGGCAGGAGTATGCGCGGCATCTCTATGCGCGCATTGGGGTCAGACTTTTTGAGAATTTGCGTTTTTCCGCGAATTCAGTGTCAAAAGGTAATGGCTGGCCCCGGGAAATGCTTTGTATTGACGAAGTCGTCTCCGAACTGGAAACTGAGGGCTGGCTGGTTAATCAAAGCCGTATGTGGCTGGCTTCGCATTGGACTGTCCGAAATGAGATGGGCTGGTTGCACGGCCAGGAGCGAATGCACCGAGAGCTAATCGACGGGTCCCGAGCGGCAAATCTCTTGGGATGGCAATGGACAGTTGGTGCGGGCACCGGGAAGCAGTATGGCTTCGCCAAATGGCAGGTTGAAAAAAGGGCGCCGGGGCTATGTGAACGGTGCACGCTTAGGAGTAAATGTCCGATCCAAGAGTTCCCGGATGAATTCCCTATGCACCAATTGGAAAGCGATCCAATTTTGGATCACGATCCTGACCTCTCCCGAACAACAGGCCCGGTAAACCCAATTAGAACAGCTAAAGCAGAGTTCGTACTCTTAACAATTGACTCACTTGGTGATAGCGATCCTGCAATGGCAGCTAACCCGGACTTACCAGTGATATTTATTTTTAATCAGCAAGCTCTTGCGAAAATGCAACTGAGTTCGCGGCGAATTGCTTTCTACCTGCAAACCTTGGGTGATTTAGGCTCCCGTCGGCAGTTGAATGTTTTTATTGGCGACCCGTATCAATTCTCCCGTGACCATGCGGTCGCAGTGACCCATGCACCCGTGCCCTCATTCAATAAATTTAGGGATCTGGCGGAGATCCACCCCTACCCATGGCTGCGGCGGCCGCACTCGGGCTCAATACGCAGCTTCTCTTCGTGGCGAAGGCAATTGGGCAGGTAAGGGAATAGAAAGGGATTCGGATGAGCCTCACACCAGAAAAGCCTGCGAAAATCACCACTCTTTTTGGAGTTTATGATGCCGATGCCACGATTTGGGGTGAGATGACTTATTGGATTGGGGCTCGACTTGGCGTAAGGCATTGCAGCTTGTGCGACATCACGCATTCGCTATTTCGTGAGAAAGCAAATTGGCAGGAGTGTCAAGCGGAACTAGCTGTCAAGTGTGGAGTGGAGTTCCGAGCCTTTCATCGTGACGATCAGCCAGATGCAGTGCGCAACGTAATTAAGGGGGCTTATCCGGCTGTCGTAGCTCAGGATGAAGCTGGTGAATTCAGCTTGTTCATGACGTCCTCAGAGATTTCGTCTTGCGGTGAGTCACCAAGCTCCTTTTTGGGTGCAATAACCGGCCGCTTGGCCGAGACGCAGTAGGTTTCGTCCGCTCAAAAGGAAACCTAAGATGCCGCCACATATTGGATACATGACACCGCACGAATTCAAGCAAAACTGGCACCCCAACAAACCGGAACTAACAACCGTTATGGCTCACAAACCTGGGCAGGTCAGCTTTAGACAGCAGAAAGCGTGAAATGGGTGATTTGCGAATCGTATTTATGTAGCCTTGTCGGTGTGGGAGTCCGAAAAAAGTTTCTTGCCACGCTACTAGTTAGCGTATTGCTGTTAATTTTTCCGACGGTCGCGTTTTCAGCGGAAAAGGTGGTGCCCGGTACCACATGCAAGGTTTACCAGCAGAAGATCTCATATAAAGCAAAAGTATTCACGTGTATTAAGTCTGGGAAAAAACTTGTCTGGAGTAAAGGAGTTGGCACCACGAGCACTTCATCTACTACACCGGCATCCTCATCTCCAAGTGCTGTTACCACTCCGCAGTCATCATGTCCAACTCCACTTCTTCAAACGCCGGTTGACCTATCAAGGGTCACCTCGATTCTTTATCCGGGGCAGGAGCGAGGCGGAAATTACAAAGCTCATGGCGGTTTTGGTTTTGATAGTGCGACCGATAATTTGGTAGAGGTGAAGATTCCACTAAGTGGCAAAATCACACGAGTTGTTCGTTATAGAGAGATGGGAGAGGTTCAGTATCTCTTTGAGTTTGAAGGAAATTGTGGAGTTTCGTTCCGATTCGATCATTTAAGAAAATTGACCGCGAAATTTAACGCGGTAGTTAGCGCCTTTCCGATAAAGGAAGACTCTCGTACTGACTTAGTCAGTCCGCCCGTCTCTGTAATGGTCGGTGAAGTGATCGCCACGGAGGTTGGATTCCTCAATAATGTCTTTGTAGATTTCGGCGTTTACGACATGCGCCAGAAAAATAAAGCATCGAAAGACCCTGCTTGGGCGAGCGCTCATTCTCAGTTTCCGGCAGATTCTTACGGAATATGTTGGCTTGATTCATTGCCTCAAGCTGACAGCGTGGCGGTGAATTTACTACCCTCTCGTGATGGCAATAATGGAAAGAAGAGCGACTACTGCAAATAGGTTTTCTTATCCAGATTCACACATAAGTGGGTTGTGAGGGACTCGACGCGCCGACCCGGTTATTAAGAGTTAGAGGGTTAAAAATTGGGGCGTAGCGGCATTCCGGAAACCCCACCGGCGCCGAGCTTGACGCCCAGGGTTTGGTGCAACTGGATGGTGTTGAGTTCGAAGCCCAATCGTGATGCGGCCATGTAGAGGCGCCAAACCCTTGCGGTGCCAAGACCGGCTTCGACCACAGCTTCATCCCAGTGGTCTTCAAGATTTTGGCACCACTGCTTGAGGGTCAATGCGTAATGCTCTCGCAGGTTCTCTTCGTGTCGGATTTCGAATCCGGCAGTGTTCATGACACTCATGATGTGTCCGGGTCCGGAGAGTTCACCGTCGGGGAAGACGTACCGGTTGATGAAGGAGGTGTTGTAGTGGGTGGGCTCTTCATCATTGGGTCGGGTGATGGTGTGATTGAGCATGCGACCTTCGGGGCGCAATTTGTCGTAGGCAAACTTGAAGTAAGAAGGGTAGTTGGGGCGGCCGATGTGTTCGGTTAGCCCTATTGACGAGATCGCATCGAAATCTGACTCAGGTACATCTCGGTAGTCGCTGAAGCGAACCTGCGCTCTGCCAGCTAGTCCGGCCGCCTCGACTGCTTCTTGGCCCCACTCGGCTTGACGCTGCGAAAGGGTGACACCAATTGCGGTCACTCCGTAGTTCTTGACGGCGTGCAAAACCATGCCACCCCAGCCGCAACCAATATCAAGGAGTTTCATCCCCGGCTGAAGGCCAAGTTTGCGGCAAACTAGATCGAATTTCGCATCTTGAGCTACTTCTAAGGTGGCGTCGGCTGTTGGGAATACCGCGCAGGTATACGCCATCGAAGGGCCCAGCACCCAGCGGTAGAAAGTGTTGCTGACGTCGTAGTGGTGATGAATAGCCTCGGCATCACGTGACTTCGAGTGGCGCCCGCCGGATAGGCGTCGCTCCTGCGGCGGAGGCGTGGGGCGCTTGAAAGCAAATGGCAAGAACGCACGGCCCAATTGCATCTTTTGCCCGGTGGTGATGCGTGACGTGTCAAGTGGGTAGAGCCGTTTTAAAGCCTCATAAGCATAGCCTTTGATTTCGAGGGCGCCGCTGACGTAAGCCCGCGCGAGCCCAAGTTGGCTGGGGGAGCCCGCTAGGTACTCGACGGCTTTAGGGTCGAGAATCTCTAGGGCCACCGGGGCGTCTTCGGGGCCCGCGGTTGATCCGTCGTAGGCGCTAAAGCCCACACCGCGTTCAGCGGGCACCACGAGAGTGAATGCATCAGCTAGTTTCATCTGCGCTCAACCACCTTTTCGTACAGTCCCAGTAATCTGCTCTCCGGATCAAATCTTGCCTTAAGCCCTGCGTACGCGTTGCCCCCGTAGATAGACCAGAAAGTATCGCGGTCGTAGAACGCAGTCGAATATAGCGACTTTCGGCCGTCTAAGGCGGTCACTTTCGCCTCAATTAGCCGATTTGTCCGGCCCTCACCGGGTTCGACGCCTCCCGGCAGGGCCACCGTGGACCAAAATCCGACGTTTATGTAGGTGATTTTTGGGTCGAACTCATATAGGGGCCAGAGTGCATCTGGGTCCCGTTGCTTAAGTGGGCAGACCCAGACCGGCTCGATGCCTACTTCGGCGTGGAAAAACTCCAAGAACTCCTCGAGCCGATCGATCGGTACTTCAATATCTTGGACGACCGGCTCCCGCTTCGGTTTGCCGCGCAGGCGGGCCAGCTTGCCGGAAATGTCATGGCGGCGATCGAAGGCAATAAGTTTCCAGTAGACATCGCTGCGCAATCTATGTTTCGGCCAGAAACGGCGCACAAACTTCTTCTGCGCGCCAAAAGCTCGTGAGCACCAGAACCAATCGGTATCCCACCGCCACAAATAATCGTGGATAGTAAGTACATCTTCGGTTCTTTCTTGAATTGAGCGGTAATAGATATTCATTCCGGTGTAGTCACTGACCGTCAAATTCGCTGGAATGCTTTCGACCATCTCACCCAAAGTCAAGTACTGCTCGGACGGTGAAAACACGGTGCCGTCCAAGAAATCAACTCGATGTCCATCGAACATGCGATCCGCGGTGATAGCTGCCATCGCCGTGGTCATGGCCGCAGCATTATCAAAATGCAGATGTCGTAGATGCACTAGTGGCTTGACCGGTTCAAGTTCTATTTTCAGTCGCAGTGCGTAGCCGAGTGAGCCGTAGGAATTTGGGAAGCCGTAGAACAGTTCGCGGTTTGGGTCATCGGCCGCCCCGCTTACGGTCAATACCTCGCCGGTGCCCGTCAAGATGTCCATCTCGAGAACTGATTCGTGCGGGGTTCCGTGTCTAAAACTGGCACTTTCGATGCCGAGGCCGGTGACGGCGCCGCCCAGGGTGATGGTGCGCAGTTGTGGCACGCACATCGGCATCAGCCCAAATGGCAACGTCGCGTCGACCAAATGCTCGTAGGTGGTCATGCCGAGGACTTGCGCCGTGCAATTCTCTATATCGACATTTAGTACCCCGTCGAAAGCGGCGACATTAAGCCCGGGTGCGGTAGCTGCGCCGCGTGGACGAAACAAATTGGAGGTCTTTTTGGCCAGCCGGATGGGGGTGCCGGGCGGGATTTCGGCGTACTGGCTCACCAAGGCGCTGACCAGTTGCTGGTAACTGGTGCGCCAGTTGCTAGAAAGCTCGGTAGCAGTCACGGGGTAACGGTAGACCCGCTGGGCCGGGCTTGTCAGCCCTCGGGGTCCTTTGGGGTCGGTAATAGGTCATGATTGTGCGGTGAGCGCGCCCCAAACCCCAACCCCCGTTGCCCCTAGTTCCAATAAGCATGGCTGGCTGCCGTATGTGATCGGGGCCGTTACTTTCGTGGTGGTGCTCGCCAGTGTCGGGCTAGTAGCCGGTGACTGGTTTCTGCGAAATGCTGAGATGCGGGTGCTGGTTGCTGCCATTGAGAACTCCGAGTCGGCCATGGCGCAGACACAAGATTCGGTCAGTGCAGTTTTCGACACTTACGGCGGACTAGACAACCCGGTGCCGGCTGACCGCGAAAAGTTAGTGACCGAACTTGCCGATATTGCCGGTTACGCCCAGCTCAGCATCGCTGATGCTGGTGAGCAAGTGGCCGCGGTGCCCGTGATGCCTTGGCATACCTCGATCCTCACCGCGCAAGATGCCTATGTAACGCACAACCTGGCCTGGCAGCAATACATGGGGGCCGCGGCGAAAGACCCAATTGAATTTACGTCTCCACAGGCCGACGTAAATGACACTTTCATGGCTGTTGAGCCGGCACTAACCGAGGCCATACCGCAGCCGGCCCTGTTCGACCTAGTGAGCCGAGTCGCACAAATCTTCGTCGACGGTTACCCAGACCCGGAAGCGACAACCGATGGGCCAACCCAGGATGCGAGTTTTCACTCAGGTGCCTTTGCGATTTTGCTAGGCCACCAGATCTTCTTGCCAATGTCATAGGCGAGTGCGGGCACCAGTGTTGACCTAATAATGAAGGTGTCTAGAAGTACGCCGATTGCCACCGCGAACCCGATCTCACGCAAGGGCACCAGTGGTAGCACCCCGAGAACCAAGAAAGTCGCCGCCAAGATGATGCCGGCCGAAGTAATAACGCCACCGGTGACAGTCAGCCCCTTGAGGATGCCGGGTCTGGTGCCGAGCTTGATGGACTCCTCGCGCACTCTTGTCATCAAGAAGATGTTGTAGTCGACCCCGAGTGCCACTAAGAAGACAAAAGCGAATAGCGGGAACGAGGTATCCGCACCAGCGAACTTGAACACATTATCGAACACCAGTGCGCAGACCCCGAGTGTGGCGAAGTAGGAGAGAAGTACCGTGCCGATGAGCAGTACCGGTGCCACGATGGATCGAAGTAGCAGCACTAAGACCAAGAAGATGACGGCGAGTACTACCGGGATGATGATGTTTCTGTCGTGCACAGAGGCGATGTCGACATCTAGTTGCGAGGCGGTCTGACCACCAACGAGTGCATCTGCCCCGGCGATCGCATGAACTCGATCACGAAGCAGTTGTACGGATTCCGAAGCCGCCGGGCTATCTGCGGCGGCACTTAAAGTAACGAGCAGTTGCATTCGATCGTTAACGATCATTGGCTCTGCCATTTCGGCGCCGGGTGC
>CAMBQX010000009.1 GCA_945870085.1 Bifidobacterium breve
TGTACCAACTGAAATACGCCGTCAGGTAGCCCCGCTGCCGCTATTGCCTCGGCCAGTACATTGCAGCCAAAGGGGGCCCGCTCCGGCGGTTTTAGAATCACCGGCGCACCTGCCGCTAGGGCGTACGCGCATTTCTTGGCAGCCATCGCCGCCGGCGCATTCCAAGGCACAAGCACCACGGTCGGCCCCCAAGGTATGCGCAAAATTTCGACAGGTCGATCACTCTCCCCGACCTCTTGAACCAAGCCACCGTTTCGCATTTGCTCGACCGCATCGCGGAAGGATCCAGCCAAAGACCCGCCAAATAGTCGAGCGATCGAAATCACTACGCCCGAGCCCAATGATTCAGCTGCGCCGATGCGATCGCCACGCTGATCCAATTCATCAGCAACCCGGAGCAAGGCGGCGGCGCGATCAGAGATATTAAGGAGACGCCAGCTTCCGGATTTGTCGATGCGATCTGCGGTCGCGATCGCGCGCTCGACCTCAGCCGGTTTCGTCTGCGCCACTTTTGTCATGAACTCGCCCGTGGAAGGATCGGTGAGATCGACATCAAGGGTCTGGCCAGGCACGCTACGCACACCATCGATCAGGTCAAGTTGGGTCTCCATCTCAAATATTCTCAAAGTAGCGCTCGAGTTCCCAGTCGGTGACCGCGTGCTGGAAGCACTCCCACTCCCATTCGGCCGCCGATCCATATTGCTCGAGCACCGCGGGACCAAAGTGGCGCATGATGAATTCACTAGATTTGAAGCGCTCCGCGGCAGCCCCGAGATTCTTCGGGAACTGCTCGGTGGCAGATTTCACTTGATACGCGTCCCCCTTGCGCTCTGGGCCCGGGTCGATATCAAGTTCAATCCCATCACCGACCGCGGCTAGGAGTCCAGCTATTGCAAGGTAGGGGTTTATATCGGCACCGGGAACCCGCCACTCAACCCGCATAGATGCTGGGTCGCTGCCAAGTACTCGACAAGAAACTGTGCGGTTATCAATGGCCCAGGTGGCCCCGTGGCCAGCGAAGTCACCTGAATTCGTGCGTCTATAGGCGTTGATGGTCGGTGCATACCAGGCCATTAAGTCTGGTGCCGTCTCAAGAATTCCGCCCATCGCTTGTCGCATCGTGTGGCTTATGTGATGTGGCTCGGTATCTGACCACATCACCTGGGCCGGTGCACCCGATGCCGCAAGGTCGCGCAGCGACAAATGGATGTGACCAGATGAACCGACGCCATCTGCTTGCGGCTTAGGCAAGAACGTAGCCGACAAGCCAGCTTGGGTAGCAACATCTTTTACCGCCAACTTGAATAACACATGACGGTCAGCCATATCAAGCGCATCACCATAGGTGAGGTTTATTTCCCATTGGCCAAGACCCCATTCGCCTTGACTCATTTCCACGTTCATGCCGCTTTCGTCTAACACCTTGCGAAGTCGCCGAAAGAATGGCTCCCAAGTATTTACTTGCTGGACCGTGTAGTCCGAATGGATCAGTGTGCTTGGGGTTCGGGTGTGGTACCCCGCTTGCCGCAATTCATCGTAACTCTCACGATAAAGATGAAACTCTAATTCGGTACCGACTCCAGCCGCATATCCACGATCAGCCAGCGCGGCCACCTGCCGCTGCAGAATCCTTCTTGGGGTTATCTCGACCGGGGACCGATCATGTTCCTCGACGATGTCAGCAAGCACGATCGCTGTGCCATCTAGCCAAGCCGCATTTACCAGCGTTGACATATCAGGGATGAGCAGAAAATCCCGCCAACCCGTGTGCCAACCAGCATATGCGGATTCGTACCCGATGTTCTGGGGTAGGTCCCAGCCAAATGTGCAAGCTGACACCGCCACGCCCCGCTCTGCGAATTCAGTCAGCCGCTTAGGTGCGAGTCGCTTACCTATTAGGCGCCCATGCATATCTGGGGCAGCGACTATCACGGTATCGAAATCCTTGTTGAGTAAGTCTTGCATCGACAGCACATTTCTCATCGGGTCAGCCACCCTCCGTCTACTGCAAGTTGGGTTCCGGTTATGTATGACGCCGCGTCTGAAAGCAGGAAGGATGCTGCTTTCGCGATGTCCTCGGGCTCACCAACGCGCGGCACCAAGAGCCGCTGGCTCATGAAGGCCATGGCTTCGGGGCCGGTGATGTCGCCACCGGTGAACCGGGTATTAATCGGACCTGGCGCAATCGCATTGACCCGAATACCTTTGGAAGCAAGTTCGACCGCCAAAGCTTTGGTGAGCATTTTGACTCCACCTTTAGAGGCGTTGTAGTGCACCTGACAATTGCCGCTGGACGAAACCACTACCTCTGCCTCCACGGTCGTCATGTTCACCATCGCACCCCCATTGGCCATCACTCGGGAGGCCGCCTGCGCCACAATGAAAGGACCTTTCATATTGATATCGACGACGAAATCCCACTCTTCGTCCGTCACCTTGTCAAGGCCGGACATAGTGACCACACCAGCGTTGTTCACGATCAAGTCGAGCCGACCGTATTTGGCCATGACGTCACTGACCGCGGTTTCAACAGCTAGGCGATCTCGCACATCGGCAACGAAAGCCGCTGCCAAGCCGCCGTCATCGGTAATGATCTTCGCGGTGGTCTCCGCAAGTTCTATCTTGATATCGACGCAGGCAACACTGGCACCGTCAGCGGCTAGTTGCTTGGAAATTGCTCGTCCGATTCCGGATCCGGCTCCGGTAACAAATGCAACCTTGCCGTGATGGTCGATGATCATGCGGGTCTCCCTTTTGTCGATTCGGCAATAAGCCATTTGAAAATTGGGTCAACTCCTGCGTGCATTTCGGGATGCCATTGAACCGCAAGTACTCGCTGTTCAGCAGATTCGACTGCTTCAACGGTGCCATCGGGTGCCCGCGCCACAATGCGCAGTCCGACGCCCGGCTCGTCAATCGCCTGATGGTGGTAACTATTGACCGCGGTGTTGCCCTCAGCATCGACATCTGGGCCAAGTGCTAACTCCAAAATTGACCCTGCAACGACCGCGACAGGGTGCCTGCGCTTGGAACGATGCTCATCGGTTTCGGCATGGGACAGGCCATCTATTGTTGGTAGATGTTGAATCAGCGTGCCGCCGCGCGCGACATTCACCACTTGGCAGCCTCGGCAAATCGCCAGGATCGGAACCCCACGCTCGATAGCAGCCGCAACTAGTTGAAATTCAAACTCGTCGCGGGCTTGATCATGATGCGTTGACTGTGGGACGGGCTCCATGCCGAACCGGCTTGGATCAACATCCTCGCCACCACTAAGAAGTAACCCATCAAGTCGGGTGACGATGAGGGTTGGATCAACTGATCGCGGAAGCATTACTGGCACGCCACCCGCCGCACTCACCGATTCGCAGTAATCGGCGAAAACCCCCCACAGGTGCGCGCCGTCAATCCCCTTGGGCACAGCACCGAGCCCACTTGCTTCGATAACCCGCGTGGTAATGCCAATGAGTGGCTCGTTCATGGGCTATCGGCCTCGCTAATTATCGCGTGCAGATTGCGCAGAGTCTCGTCCATATGGGCACGGGCGGCTAAGGCCGCTGCATCTGGGTCACCGGATGCGATCGCCTCATAAATCTCGGTGTGTTGTTGACGCGTTACTTCGACCCGCTGTTCATATGGGAGGTTGTCGGTCGGCATGAACAATTCAGATCGAGCACGTCGCGACGCTTCGGTTAGCCGTTTGTTATTGGAGGCGGCGGATACTGCTGAATGAAATTGGCCATCGGCCTCACGAAATGCACTGTAGGAAAACACCTCGTTCAAGGGCGCCGCCGCCGGGAGTGCCTCAATCGCAGTTCGCATTGCCTGCAAATCAGAGTCTGAACGTCGCAATGCGGCTAGTGCGCAAATGCGCTGTTCGATGGCCGAACGAAAATCAATGAGATCCTCCATGTCCGGGAGATTGGCGCGTAGTAATTCACGCCATACTGAAACTGGAGTACTCGGTTCACCTACGAAACTGCCGCCACGCGCGCCCCGGCGAGTCATTAGGTAGCCCTCGGCTTCAAGATGGGAGATACCTTGGCGCACTGCCTGGCGGCCAACGCCCAATTCACTAGCCAACTGGCGTTGCGCCGGTAGGCGGTACCCAACACCCCATTCACCGCAGGCAATGCGTTCACGCAGATAGGCCGCCACCTCCTGGCCCGTCCGCACCGTCTGCAGCTGCTTAATTTCCATTGGTACGCACTATGAACCATTAGGAACCAGGTGTCAACCCCGCTGGCGCCGGCCGCGGTCAATGATGGATTCGAGTACCGCCAGATCATGCTCCCCGATCCCGGGGATCGAACTCGGTGGCCGCACCCAACCGCTGATGTCAAATGGCGGATCAAGGAGTTCGACCGGGCCGTGCTCGGTCTGTACCTCGTGGAAATGGCCGCGCGCCCGCAATTGCTCATGCTGCCAAACCCCCGCAAGGTCATTGACGCGCGCCACGGCGATGCGGCCGGCCGCCAACCGAACCACCGCCTCGTGGGCAGAAATCGATGCCAACTGCTCGGAAATCAAAACTTCAAGTTCGACGACATTTGCCAGGCGATCGCTGTTAGTCGCAAAGCGCTGATCAAAGCCTAGGGCCGGGTCGTCCAATAAATGCACCGCCAGTGCCTGCCACTCACCATCACTTTGTACCGCGATTAAAATCGTCTGCCCATCACTTAGCTGAAAGGTTCCGTACGGGGCTATGGCATGATGCCGGCGCCCAGTGCGCGGGGCCTGACCCGCACCATAGGTCGAGGCGTACAGCGGTGCCGCTAGCCACTCCGTTAAAGCTTCGAGCATTGAGACATGAATCGAGGCACCTTCACCTGTTCGGTCACGACGCACTAGTGCCGCAAGAATGCTAGTTAATGCATACATGCCTGCAGAGATGTCAGCGACCGAGAAGCCCACTTTGCTCATTACTTCATCGCCGGTGACCGAGAAAGCTCCAGCCTCCGCCTGAATCGTCAAGTCGTAGGCCTTGTCATCGCTGCGCGGCCCATCTGGCCCGTACCCGGAAATTGCGCACACGATCAAATTCGAATACTGCGCTCGCAAGGTATCTGCGTCAATCCCTCTACCAATAGCGGCAGCTGGCGACATATTGTGAACGAATACATCAGCGCCTGCGATTAATGATTTAAGGAGCCGCTCGTCATCAGGGTTTCGCATATCAATAGCAACCGACTGCTTACCGACATTCGCCCAAACAAAGAATGCCGAGTTTCCGTTCACTAATGAGTCGTAGTGACGAGCGAAATCACCCTCGGGGCGCTCAATCTTGATGACAGTCGCACCAAGATCGGCAAGTTGCCGGGTCGCAAATGGGGCAGAAATTGCCTGCTCGACTGAAACAACCACAATACCCGCCAGCGGCGCCGAATCTTTACTCACTTTTTAACTCCGCAAACTCCAAGCCGGCGATATCTCGGATGAACCATTCAATCAAGTTACTGCAATTCTTACGGAGTTCGGCGTTGGCATCGCTGACATTGCGGAGGACTTCGGCCGCCGATGTATGACTCGGGATGTGATCGGGGCCGATTGCCGCCCAACCACTAACCAAACCAAGGTCGGCCTCCGGATGAAATTGGGCGCCCACCGCGCGGCCCGAGCGAAATAATTGAACTGCACTCGGGGTGCTCGCCAATAACTCAACTGAATCGGGGATGACCATGCGATCCTCATGCCAGGTGAACCAAGGCCCCGCCGGAATGGGCAAGCCCTGCTCACCGGGATCCAAAAAGATTAGCCCAATCTCGGCCTCACCAGGCGGCGCCGCTTCAACATGACCACCGAGTGCTTCAGCAAGAAGTTGCCCGCCAAAGCACACTCCAAGATAGGGAACGTCGTCGGCAAGAAGTTGCTCAATGTACATGATTTCTGGCTCCACCCAAGCACGTGCGGATGCCTCATAAGCATTTGCGAAGGAGCCGAAGGCGATAACAGCGTCGTAGGCCGAAGGGTCAGGAAAATCAACATTGGGCGCATCAGGGTCCGCTAGCACGATGTGCTGGTGCATCTTAATTCCGTCAAGTGCCAATAATTCACCGATCAAGCCGGGTGCCGCCTCTGGTTCATGACTGATAAGTAGTACTCGCAGCATTTAGATAACTCCTCGGTAGCGTTTGATCTCCCACTCACTTACCTGATCTTGCGGGCCCTGCCCGTGCTCCGCGAACTCGGCAGCCTCACGGCGCTGCATGAAGATGAAGTTATCGACAAACACATCTCCATAGGTGCTGCGGGTGAAGTGACTATCAAAATTATCGATCGCACTTGAAATATCAGTTGGCAGCCGCTGCCACCTTTCATCGGCATGCGGGTCACCAACAACTTGATCCATCAACTCATACTCATTTTCAAGCCCATCTAGTCCGGCAGCAAGACATCCTGCCAATACTAAGTAAGGATTAGCGTCAGCGGCGGCCCAGCGGGATTCAAGTCGATTGGCCGCACCGGCGCCAGTGATGGACCGCACACCAACGAGTCGATGGTCGAGGCCCCACGTGACTTGGGTGGGCGAAAAGGAATAGTCCTGAAGACGCTTGTACCCGCTAATAGTTGGGGTCATCACTAACTGAAGCTCCATGTGATGTTTGAGTAGTCCGGTAAGGTATTTGCGCATCAAAGAGTTCCCGACTACTGAATCCTCATCGGAATCCGCGAACGCGTTTACCCCAGCACGCGTAAGTGACTGATGGATATGCATGCCGTTCCCGGCTTCTTGGAGAAATGGCTTAGCCATAAAAGTTGTGTTAATGCCATGTCGCTTGGCCACCGTGCGCACGATGTACTTGAAGTAGACGGTCGCATCCGCCATCTCCAGGAGTGGCCCGTACCGAAGATTGATCTCAGTCTGGCCCGGGCCGTACTCGACATTCCAGGCTTCAACTTCAATCCCTGTTTTACGCAAAGATTCGCAAATATCGTGCATGAAGTAGTTCATCTCAGCGCCGCGCGCAATCGAATAGCAGTTTATGTCGTCGTACAAAGGCTCCCACTCCGCATTATAGAAATGGCACTCAAGTTCGGTTGCACCATTTACTTCAAAACCGGCAGCAGCGAACTTCGCCAACTGCCTCTTGAGCATGTTGCGGGCGTCCATTTCGATCGTCTCATTGGTACCCGGGTGCACGGTGTCACACATGACAATAGCCACGCCATCCGTCCAGCCGGCCACTCGAAAACTCGATAGATCAGGCACCGCGTGCATGTCAGGGAAGCCATCCTCCTCATTGACCCAAGGAGTTGCGAAGATGAAGCAAGTTGGATCCCAGCTGTAAACAACATTGGCAATCGCATAGCCAGCGCCGCGTAGGAATTGACGCACCGGGATGCGTTTACCGCGTGGGATGCCCCAAGTATCGACAATTACGCACTCGACGGTGTGGATCTGGTGCTCCTCGCAGAGCGCAGTTACCCGCTCACGCTCAGAGTCAATCCAAATAGACATCAATCCTCCGCTCAAGGTGCCACACATACTTGGCTAAATGTAGTGTTCAACTAAGCCGGCATACGCTATTCCAGCGTATTTGATTGCTAAGGAGAAAGATGCGAGCAGTCGTGCTAACAGCCCCCGGTGCCCCTTTGGCCATCCGCGAAATCCCCACGCCGATGGCGGAGCCCGGAGGGGTAGTAGTCGACGTGCTCGCCTGCGGGATCTGCCACTCGGATCTGCACGCGGCCGCCGGCGATTATCCAACCACGCTACCGATTACCTTGGGCCACGAAGTAGCTGCAATGCATCCAACCCTCGGCCCGGTCTTGGTCTATGCCTGCTGGGGCTGTCGCAAACCGGATTGTTGGGCCTGCTCCTCGAACCAGGAAATGATTTGCCCAAATGCAACTGAGGCTGGACTTTTCCGCGATGGCGGCTACGCCGAAAAAATGCTGGTGCCCGATGAGTATTACCTCATCCCCATCGGCGACCTTGACCCCGCGCACACCGCACCCTTAGCGTGTGGCGGACTCACGGCGTATCGCGCAGTTGACCACACCTTGACCACCTTGGCGAGCACCGCACATCCGCGTGCTCTCGTCATCGGTGCCGGTGGTCTGGGTCAATTCGGCATGCAGTTCCTGAAAATTCGCTCAGCTGCTGAAGTTGTTGTTGTTGATGCATCACCAGAAAAACGCACTCTCGCACTTTCACTTGGCGCTGATGCTGCAGTGGCACCTGGTGAAGTGGAGGGCACCTTCAACGCGGTCATTGACTTTGTGGGAGCCGAGCAGACCTTGCAGACCGCGCGTGACCAGGTGGCTCGTCAAGGCATTGCTGTCGTAGTCGGCCTTTACGGCGGGTCGATTCCCTTCGGGTTCGGTTTGGTGCCGCATGAGGCGCGGTTCATGTCATCGATTTGGGGCACCCGTGATCAACTCGCTGAACTGGTCGCTTTGGCGCAGCACCACGATCTGCACTCCGAAATTGAAATTGTTTCGCTAGACGACGTCCAGTTGGCACATGACCGGTTGCATCAAGGTGACGTTTCGGGTCGGTTTGTCATCGTCCCCGGTGCACCTACATGACGAGCGAGGCGCGGCTCGACATCACCGATCCGGCGGTGTACGCAAATGGAATCCCGCACGCGGCATTTACGCAGCTTAGACACGACGAACCTATCGCGAAGCGCATGTACGCAGACAAGCCATACTGGGCGGTCACCCGTTACCGGGATCTGCTCACAGTCACCCGTGACGCATTCACCTACTCCAGCGCCAAGGATTTCGTTAACCTCTGGGATCTAACCGACGAGGCAAAGGAGGTGCGTCGATCCATCATCGAAACTGATCCGCCTGCGCATGTGCGGCTAAGGCGCTTGGGCATGCCTGCATTTACCGGTCACAGGGTCCGCTCCTACGAGGATGCGACAAGAGCAATCACCATTGACGTTCTCCAACAAGCATTGGAGAAGCGCGATATCGATGTAGTTCAAGCCATCTCGGCTCCCATCCCTATTCGAGTTATTGTCGACATTCTCGGTGTGCCTGCCACAGACACCGACTTCATGGTCCAGTTGAGCGATGAACTCGTTGATGGCGTTGATCTCCCTGCAGATGCATATGGCAATGTGACACCACTCGAGTTATTGCCCTTCAACTCCCCCGCATCGCACGCCCTCTTTGAATATGCCAAAAACATCGGGGATCAGCGCCGCTCCGACCCCCACGATGACCTCGTCTCCACTCTCGTTCACTCGAAGGTGGATGGGGATCAACTCACCGAGAATGAATTCGCGAACATGTTCCAGGTTCTGGTTTTCGCCGGTAACGAAACCACCCGAACCGCTATCAGCAACGGCATCCAGCAGTTCATGCAGCACCCGGACCAACTGGAGCTGCTCTACCAAAGACCAGAGCTGGTCGAAAATGCTGTTGAAGAGATCATTCGATACGCAACGCCGGTTATCCATATGCGCCGGACTACAACCCGCGACACTGAACTTGCGGGAGTATCGATCGCAGCCGGTGACAAGGTCGTGATCTGGTACGCATCGGCCAATTTCGACGAGACGGTATTCGAAAATCCGCTGAAATTTGATATCTCACGTCCGGTGCGGCCAAAGCAGCTGGCTTTTGGCGCCCAAGGGCCCCACCACTGCCTCGGCGCCCCATTGGCCCGCCTCGAGATCCGGGTGCTGCTCGAAGAACTTGTGCGCTTGCGGATCAAGTTCACCGCCAATGGTGAGGTCGTTCGAACTCGATCCAATTTCGTAAATGGAATTATGAAGCTGCCGGCAACTATCTCAATTTGAATCGCTGTAGTTTGCCGGTTGCCGTCTTGGGTAGCTCGTCGACGAATTCAATCTCGCGCGGGTATTTATATGGCGAGATGGATGCCTTGACGAAACCCTGCAATTCATGTACCAGCCCGTCGGATGCAGCAGCGCTCGGAGTAAGCACCACGAACGCCTTAACTATCATCCCGCGGGCTGCATCAGGCTTGCCGACTACCGCTACTTCTTGCACCGCAACGTGTGCCAGCATGGCAGATTCGACTTCAGGTGCCGCGATGTTGTACCCGCTCGAAACGATAATGTCATCAGCGCGAGCCTGGTAGAAGAAGTACCCATTTTCGTCCTTGATATAGACATCGCCGGTCACGTTCCAGCCAGCACGCACATAGTCACGCTGCCGATCGTCATTTAGGTATCGACAGCCGGTTGGCCCTTTAACGACAAGGCGCCCGGGTTGTCCCGGGGGCATTGAATTGAAATCGTCGTCAACCACGTCGGCGATGTAGCCAGGCACGACCTTACCCGTTGACCCAGGCACGATTTCGTCACCACGGGCCGAGATAAATACGTGCAGCATCTCCGTGGCACCAATGCCATCAATAAGTGACTGGCCGGTTGCTTGCTTCCAGGCCCGCCAGGTTGGCTCCGGCAGGGTTTCACCGGCGGATATACAAACTCGGAGGCTACTTAGATCAACTTCGCCCACCGAGGGCAACATCGCACGATACGCGGTGGGGGCGGTGAACAGGCAGGTTACGCGGTTTAGCTCAACAGCTCTTAGCAAAATCGGCGGGGATGCTGATTCAAGCAGCAATGCGCAGGCACCAAAACGAAGGGGGAAGATAAGTAGAGCTCCTAGCCCAAAAGTGAAGGCAAATGGTGGACTACCGGCGAAGATGTCAGCGGCCGTTGGTTGCACGATTGATGCGCAGAAGGAGTCGGCAATCGCTAGTACATCCCGGTGGAAGTGCATGGTGGCTTTTGGTTTACCGGTAGTACCTGAGGTGAATGCCAGCATGCATACATCGTCGGCTGCGGTATCAACGGGCATGTTGACATTGGAGGCTTCGGCCACTAACTGCTCGAGATCATCTGGGTCAGCGCCACCAAAAATCAGTGTAAGCCCGGCGAAATTAGCGACACCCGACCACTCCTCAACGAATCGATGGTCTACTAATGCGAATTGCACCTGCGCAATGTCGACAATCTTTTCAAGCTCCCCGGTGCGCAATAGCGGCATCGTCGTCACCACTACGGCACCGATCCGTACGACTGCGAGCCAAGTGACGGCCAGCCATGGGTTATTGGGCCCGCGAAGGAGCACCCGATTTCCTGGCACGACACCAAGTGCCACCAAGACATTGGCGGTGCGCTGCACCCGATCGGCCAGCTCGTCGTAGGTCCAAGACTCCTCACCATCGGTCACTGCGCAGCCGGCTCCACCAAGACGCGAAATTGTTCCGTCTAGTAGCTCCACGGCACAGTTAAGGCGATCCGGATAGCGCTCGGTCAACCAGGCTTCGTTGAACTCGGGCCACTGATCAACCGGGGGGAGGTTGTCTCGAGTAAATGAGTCAAGATGCGCAGACGGGGTCAAGCTCACGATGGTTTCATCTCCCTAAGATCGCAATGAGAAAGGGGCGGGCTCATCATGCGCCCGCCCCTTTCCTTTTCGCAAGTGGTTAGCTCACGAAGTTATGCACCGCGTCGTAGTTCTCACTCTTCTTGCGTGTTGCACCCACAATTAGGCCCACCACAAAGAGCACGAAGGGTGACAGGACCAGAATCCAGCCGGTCGTGTTCATCTCCCACGGGCCACCCTCACCCGCCGACGTGCCGGAGAACAGGTTGAACCGGCTCATCAACATGTATTCGCCGATCGCCAACCCGATGATTGCCAAGATTGGCGCAATCAGGGTGTTCCACGGCCGGGTGTCTTCCTTGGTGCGCCGGAAGTAAACGATCACCGAGATACTCACCAAGATTTCGGTGAGCACGATAGCCAGTACCGCAACCGCACCGAACCAGAAGAACATGTGCACGATCGGATCAAGGTTGAACAGGATGAAGATGATCGTGATCGCCACCGCAAAAATACTGACCACGATGGTTGCGATCCACGGTGCCTGCGCCCTGTTTGTGCGATCTAGTGCCTTAGGCAGCACGCCAGCGCGACCCATGGCGAAGAAGTAGCGCGCAGCTGAGTTCTGCATTGCGAGGCCGCCGGCGAACAGTGATGTCAAGATGATCCAGCCGAAGAGTTCGCTCATCCAGGCGCCCACGTAGGTGGTAGAGGCATTGAAGAGCACCGCCGATGGATCAGAAAGTGGCACCCCATCGATTGCCGTTAGCTCAAAAACCTTGTTTGCGATATCGGTGGAACCAAGGCTGGTGACCAACCCAAGACCCACGATCGCGAACAATGCGGTAATCAAGATCACCGAGATATAGGTGGCCCGAGGTACTGTCTTCTTCGGATCCTTGGACTCCTCACCGTAGATAGCGGTTGCTTCGAAGCCAATGAACGAGGCGAGCGCAAACGCGAATGCGATGCCGGCGCCACCGGTCAAGCCACCTTCGAAGATGGATGCCGGGCTAAATGAAGCACCGAGGTTAATGCCTTCGGGCCCACCATTAATCAAAGTTGCAATCCCCACGATGAGGAGCGCAATGATTTCAATTGAGAGTAGGACACCGAGCAACTTGGCACCGATATCAACCGAGGCTGCAGACAGGATCAAGATCAGCGCAATGATGACGAATGCGTAAACCCACCACGGCAGGTCTAGGCCAAACTTCGCCGCGAACTGAAACTTCATCTGCCCAGAGATGAAACCAAGGATGGCCCACATAACCGTGATGTAGGCAACGAGTGAAGCAAATGCGGATCCAACACCTGGCACGATCCCCAGGCCGCGGCCAACGTATGCGAAGAAGGCACCGGTGTTGGTCACGTACTGGCTCATCGTGGCGTAGCCCACGCTGAAGAGTAGTAGAACTATGCCGACCGCGACATACATGCCGGCGGCGCCGGCACCGTCGCCCGCGCCAATCGCAACCGGGAACGCTCCCGAGAGCCCGGCCAAAGGTGCTGCTGCTGCAACAACGAAGAACACGATGCCGTAAAAGCCTAGTGTTCCCTTCTTCAGACTTGTCTGCTTGGTTTCTGGGTCGCCAGCACCGAGGTGCTTATCAGATTCCGGCAGGTGATCTCTTTGGGACATGTTTCCTCCGCTGATGTCAGCATCCGGTCATACGGGGCCGAATGATGTACCGATCATTGGGTTTGCCGGGTGTCTAGTCAAGCCATTACGGCCTGTTTCCTTAACTTTTTCTCAGTTTTCATAGAGCCGAGCCTTACCTATGCGCTCCAAGGCCACCTCTGCGCTCCAAGGCAACATGGTCGATCCGAGCCTGGAATCGCGGTACATACGCTCAAGGGCCATGTTTTTGAGCATGGACTGCCCTCCGCAAACCCGCACCGCGAGTCGCGCTACATCGTTGGCGGTTTCCATGGTGGTGTACACGGCGGCCCATGCGGAAATCATCTGCGACTCATCTGGATCAAGTACCGCGCTATCGACTGCGCTATAAAGCAGTGCGCGACTTTGCTCGAACTTGATCTGCATTTCTGCCCAACCGATTTGCTTTATTGGGTTGTCGCGACGACCGGTGCCCTTCGCCGCACCTGCCATTTCGCCGCGCAGATAAAGGCGGGTGAAATCAAGAATTCCCTTGGTTAATCCTAGGTAAGACGGCGCTAGGGACATGAAGAGGTACGGGTATCGATTGGCGGCTTGGTCGTAGAGTCCACCGGGTAGTAGTTCATCCTCGGCATCTACGTATACATCCTTCAACAGCAAGGTGCGCGAGACCGTGCCGCGCATGCCAAGTGGATCCCAGTCATCAACGATCTCGACACCTTCGGCATCGGTGTGCACTGATAGCAGGCGCAGGAAGTCTTCACCAGGCACTTGGCACGTGACGTTATAGCGATTTGCAGCGCCACTTAGCGATGCGAAAATCTTGCGCCCGGTGACTCGATAACCCCCACCTGCAACCGGCACCGCCGTAGTCGCCACGCCAGCAAGCGCGTTGGGATTCAGCCCCTCACTGAAAGGTTGGGAGTGGATTATGTGCTTCTCCACGACATCGCGGAACATTCGCGCACGTCGCCGCTCATGAATCTCGCGCTGCTCGGGAGTCATCTCAAGCAGATCGCTGACCTGACCGGCCCACAGCATCGTCGCGTTATGCATGTTGAAGGTAAGAGCTGTTGCCCCGCAGTGGCGCCCGATCTCCTCCGAGACTCGCACGTAGTCTGAGTAGGTGGCCCCCATGCCGCCGTATTCCGTTGGCACACAAAGTGCCAGGAACCCGGCATCGCGTAGGTCAGCGAAATTCTCGAAGGGGAAGACGGCATCTCGATCCACGGCAAAGGCCCGTTCGGCAAACCTAGGCCCCATCTCGGCGATGGCGGCAACCATCTGATCTCGAGTCAGGTTGGACGGAGCCGAATTTCGGGCTCCGGTGGCGGCGCTGGCACCCTCATGGGGGGCGATCGTGGTAGTTGTTGCCATTGGCAAAGAGTAGGGCACAAATCTCATTTGTCAACACTGTTGACATACTTGGTTTCGGTGCCCTAGGTTTCGCGGATGCGCGAGGATGACCTACTGATGGAAATTCCCGTGGACGTCGACACCCTTCCCACCGCTTGGCGCGAGGCGGGTGTCGGCCCGGTGGCCGTCTTCTTGCATGGGATCGGCAGTAGCCGCACCGGTTGGCGACCGCAACTGACTGGGCTCGCTGCCCTGCGCCGATGCGTGGCTTGGGATGCTCCCGGCTACGGAGCATCCCTGCCGGTCAATGAACCGACTTTTGCTGCGTACACCAACCGAGTCGCCGAACTGATTGCTGAAGTCTCCCCCGGTGCACCCGTTGACTTAGTCGGGATGTCCTTCGGCGGCATGATCGCGCAGTACGTCGCCGCTACTCATCCGCAACTTATTCGCACATTGACGTTGTTGTGTACCAGTCCCAAATTCGGGCTCGATGGCACCGACCCGGTCCAGTGGCGCGCCGCACGACTCGCAGGCCTTGACACCGCTGGCTCACCCGGGGCCGCCGCACCATTTATTTTGCCCAGTTTGGCCGGCCCTAGCGGGGCGCACGTGGTGCCCGAGGCAATCGAGGCAATGGCTCGAATCCCGATGGCCGGTCTGCTCAAAGCACTAGAAACCATTGTCACGCATGATTCGCGGCCCATTTTGTCGGGTATCACGGCGCCAACCCTCGTTCTGGTCGGAGCACATGACACCGAAACCCCACCGGCGTATGGTCAGGCCATTGTCGACATAGTGCCTGGCGCAAAACTGCAGATTGTAAATGGCGCCGGGCACTTGCTTAATCTCGAAGCGCCCGCCGAAGTAAATGCACTTGTCGCTCAACACTGGGAGAAGATATGAGCCGTCATGCACCTAGTGAATGGCGCTGGATCTCGCGTTTTGCTGATCAGTTCAAACTATCCGGCCTTGGCCCAGGTGATGAATGCGTCGTGCTATCTGAGAGTTCAAGTCGACCCGAGTTAGTGGCCACCGCGGTACTGGCGGCAGAGTCACTAGGCGCCAAGCCCTTTGAGATCGTCATGCGCAGCCCAGCGAATGAAGGCCCCGTTGCCCTACGATCCACCGGTACCAGCCTTGCTCTCGGAAATATGTCAGCGGCCGTCACCGCCATCTCCTCGGTTCCTTTCATCATCGACGTTACCCAGGAGGGGCTACTGCACTCACGTGAACTGCGCCCAATCCTGGCCGCTGGTTGCCGGGTGCTCATGATCAGCAATGAGAGCCCCGAAGTTTATGAGCGCCTGCGCCATAACCCTGAAGTTGCACAGCGCATCACCGAATCCCACGACCTGATGACGCGTTCGAAAATAATGCGCGCAACTAGCGACGCTGGCACCAACCTCACCGTTGACCTCGCCGATGCTTTCACCGCCGGTTCTACGGGAGTTGTGAGCGGCCCAGGATCAATCGCGCACTGGCCGGGTGGGCTCGTACTTGCCTTCCCTGGCCGCAATCGTGTCAATGGCACTGTCGTGTTGGCACCCGGCGATGTGAATCTCACTTTCAAGCACTATGTGCAATCGCCTATAACTTTAACAATCGAAGACGACTATGTGGTCGATATCGCAGGCAGTGGTTATCAAACCGATATGTTGAAGTCGTACATGTCGGCCTTTGAAAAAGACGCATATGCCACTTCACATATTGGCTGGGGCATGAATCCAGCTGCCCGGTGGGATTATCTCGAGCTTTACGACCGAGCGCAGCACAATGGAACCGAGGCTCGAGCTTTCGAGGGAAACTTCATGTACAGCACCGGTGCAAATGAAAATGCCGAACGGTTCAGTGTTTGCCACTTCGACATCCCAATGCGCAATTGCAATGTTTATCTCGACGATCACCAAGTAGTCACCGAAGGCGCATTAAGTGGTATCGCAAAGAAAGGCGCTAGCGAGTGACCGATCAAATTGATGTGGTCTTTCCCGATTTGCTCGGGCTATTGCACGGCAAGACCGTGCCAAGCCATCGCGCTGATTACCCAACCCACTATGCAATCACCGTCATGGTGCAAGGCCTCGACCTTGAGTTCCTCGATACGGCTACCTATTCGGCAAGTGCCGGGTTCCCGGACATGGAAGCCCGAATTGATCATGAGACGGTGCGCCCGTGGATTGGTGACCGGCAAATTGGCCTGGCATATTTGCACCGGGCCGACGGTCGGGATCTGCCGCTAGATTCGCGGCGGCAACTTTCGGCGATCTGCGACCGGTGGCGTGCCCTTGGCCTCGAACCAATTGCTGGATTCGAAATGGAATTTTTCCTGCTCGAGTCACGTAAGCCGCTCGTGAAATTAGATGTGCCAGACCACCGGGTTTATGGCATCGGGCCCGGCGCTGACCCCACCGGCACCCTGGAAGTGATCGCGGCCGCCGCAGAGCGTGCCGGGCTGCAGGTTGAAGGCGTAAACAGTGAGTTCACGCCTAGCCAGGTCGAAGCCGCCTTGCACTACCAACCCGCGCTTATAGCCGCGGACAACGCGTCACTATTTCGCGAACTCGTTAGGCAAATTGCTACTTCACGCGGCATCGATACCACATTTATGGCTCGGCCATTTGCTGATGCGGTTGGTAGCGGCCTGCATCTCAACATGAGTCTGGCGGACGTCGCCGGGCAAAACGCCTTCATCGACGCCGGTGCTCAGCACGGCATCTCGGCGCTATCAAAACACTTCATCGCAGGCCTACTTCATCACCATGAAGCTCTCGCCGCTTTTGCCGCGCCAACCGTTAACTCCTACAAGCGGCTCACCCCCGGCATGCTTAGCGGGTATTGGGCCAACTGGGGTTTGGACAACAGGCTCTGCACCGTGCGGGTACCAGGGCAGCGCGGTGAAGCCACGCGGATCGAGCATCGCATGGCTGACGGTACGGCATCTCCACATCTGCTCGCCGCCGCACTTTTCGCCGCCGGTTTACACGGCGTGCGCGAAAAGATGCCACTTGCTGACCCGCAGGTTGGCGATGCCGACGATAAGCCAAACACCGACCGACATGTGCCGTCATCACTCGCAAACTCTTTGGATGCCCTCGAAGCCGATTCCGAACTGCGTGCGTTCTTCGAGCCCGACCTCATCGAGGTTTATGTTGGATTAAAGCGGAAGGAGTGGGCGCGCTGGGAAGCGGCTGTCACCGATTGGGAGCAGCACGAGTACGCGCGCGTCTACTAGCCGGCTTTGGGACCAAAGCGCCGATTAGGGCTTCGAGTCCTTCCTCGAAAACTAGATCACTTGACGGGTACAAAGATCGAAATGTCGCACTAATCGCCGGATAGTCATTCGGTGCGAGTTTCTGGTAGTCCGCGCGCCACTGCCGATAAGTCGCACTACGTTGCGCACCTATTGCGGCTAAAGGCGCATCCAGCGCCGCCGACCCGACCGTGTATTCAATGAAGACGTGATAGACCATTGCGGCCCGATCAGTATCAAGGCCGGCCCGCATCAGTGCATCCAGAAGTACTTCAGTTATCTGCAATTCATTGGTCCGGCGCGTTGGGCCAAGTGAGGTGATGCTCAAACCCACCTGATTACTTAAGAGGGTGCGCCGGAGCCCCGTGCACATCCGACGGATGTCATCGCGTGGGTCGTCGGTGGCTTTGAAACCCCGGGTAGCCGGAGCGAGCGAGCGATCACCCAACTCGCGGAGTAGGTCATCCTTATCGGCAAAATGCCGATAGAAAGCGGTGGCGTCAACACCAAGACGTTCACCAAGTGCCCGCAGACTGAACGTGGCGGCATCGGTCTCGGCCAGTAAATCTGCTGCTGCTCCGCAGATTACCTCGCGATTGAGCCGGACGCGCTTTACGTCCACCGGCTGGGCTTTAACCACAATCCGAACATTAGTACGGCACCAAGATTCCGGATCTAGGCTACTCATTCGGAGGTGATATTCGTTACGGCGTAATAATCATTCGGTAGCAAAAGATATCCGCTACTCTGTGCTGGTGACCGATACGACTGGATTCCTGCCCCCCTATTCACCATCGGGCCGCTCGGCTTTGATCCCGCCGATGCCTTGGTTTTACTCCGGCACCCTGCTTACCGTCGAATACCGAACCGACCCGGCAAAGGTGCGGGCCCTGCTTCCAGCAGAACTTGAACTCGCTCCCGAGGATCCAGGTGCCGTCGCCTTCATCTGGGCCGATTGGCAATCTTGCAGCACCGGCGGTGCCGAACTCCTAGACCCATCTCGGGCCCAGTACCTCGAGACTTTCGCCGTGGTCCGCTGCGTTTATAAAGGTGTCACTTATAGCCGCTGCGTTTTGATCTGGGTCACCACTGATTTTGCTATTGGTCGCGGTTGGTTCCAGGGCTACCCAAAAAAGCTCGGCAGCATGCATGTCACCAGGGCTATGAATCATGGCAAGGCCGCACCTCGCATTGCACCCGGTGGCACTTTCGGCGCATCACTGGCCGCCTATGACCACCGCCTTGCCACCGCGAAGGTCAGCTTGCGCGAGCCCAGCTCAACAAATGGTTTTGTCAATGGCCACCCAATGGTGCATCACCGATACATGCCGTCAATCACTCCGGGCGCAGGGATGTCACTACTTCAGATCGCCACCATGGGTGGAGTTGATGCAGACCTTGGCACCCCTTGGGTCGGAGATGCCGAGCTGACGCTCTTTGACTCACCGTGGGACGAGCCAGCAGCGCTACTACCGGTTGAGGAAATCATCGCTGGCTACTACCGCGAAGTAGGAGTCACCTTCGCCGGCGGCACCTTGCTTGACGACCAATCGCAACCAGTCTGACAGGCATGGCAACTCCGCGAATGGTGACTGTCCTTACTGAAAATTGGACGATGTCTGATCCGCGGGATCTGCGCGGGATTGTTCGAATGGCCCAAGAAGCCGAAGACGCAGGGTTCGACATGGTGATGATCAGTGACCATGTCTTACTCGGGCCAACCGCCGGCGATCAAGGTCGCATGGCGAACCCGCGCGACTACGCGATGCCCGGTAACCAAGATCCGGCAACCCCGTGGCCTACCTCATTACTGCTACTTGCTGCCATCGCAGCGGCAACCACTCGTATCCGCCTCGGCGCTATCGCGCTAATCGCACCGCTGCGCCATCCACTCATCTTGGCCAAGGATCTGGCTACCTTGGATCTTCTCAGCGAAGGTCGTTTGGTTATTCAGCCCACCGTTAGCTGGCACCGCGATGAGTATGCCGCACTCGGCGTGCCCTTTGAAAAGCGTGGCGCCATCCTTGATGAAGACCTCGAGATTTGGCAGCAGGTTTGGGCAAAATCACCGGCGTCTTTCCATGGGCAGTATTTCCAATTCGATGACGTCTATCTAGACCCGAAGCCCTATCGGCCAGCCGGGCCCAGCATGTGGTTCGGCGGCGAGAGTCTCAATGATCCGGTGCTTCGCCGTATCGTGAAGTACGGCAGCGGCTACCACCCGTTGGGCCTACCCAAGGCCGAAGATGTTGCCAAGTTGCGCAACGGGCTCACAGCCGC
>CAMBQX010000010.1 GCA_945870085.1 Bifidobacterium breve
CTACTCAAGCCTTAAGCGGCAATTTCGGGAGCGCACCGTTGAAAAGATGTACCACTGCGTTGTCCAGGGCTTATTGGACCCGCTGCGGGGCACCATCGATGCGCCCATTGACCGACACCCGTCCCAGGACTATCGATTTGCGGTGGTCAGCGGTGGTAAGCCGAGTATTACCCATTACGAAACCCTCGAAGCATTTTCACATGGATCATTGGTCGAGGTCCGCCTCGAAACTGGGCGGACCCACCAAATTCGGGTGCATATGTCTGCCATGCGTCACCCCTGTGTCGGGGATCTGACATATGGTGCAGATCCGGCGCTGGCGGCGAAGTTGGGGTTGAAGCGACAGTGGTTACATGCGGTGCGGTTGGGGTTCGAACACCCGGGTAGTGGGGAGTGGATTTGCGTCGAGAGCGAATATCCGGCGGATCTGAAACTTGCGTTGGTGCGCCTACAAGAAGGCGCGTGATCCGAAAGTTAGGGTGGGCCAATGACTGAGGACCGGTTTGTACATCTACATGTGCATACCGAATTCTCGATGTTGGACGGTGCGGCGCGGCTGGGCGATTTAATGTATGAGGCGGCAAAACTCAAGATGCCAGCCGTAGCCATTACCGACCATGGCAATCTTTATGGTGCCTACGATTTCTATAAGACCGCCCGTGAGCACGGCATTAAGCCAATCATCGGGTTAGAGGGCTATTACGCACCACAGGGTCGCTTCGAGCGCCGACCATTTGATTTCGGTGGCGGCTTCGATGAGGGCACCCCGGAAGACCCAACCGCCGGGCGCGGCAAGTTCAGCTACACGCATATGACTCTCTGGGCTGAAAATACCGCGGGCATGCACAATCTTTTTAGGCTCTCGTCACTTGCGAGTCTGGAGGGCTATTACCACAAGCCGCGCTTTGATCGCGACCTCCTTGAAAGGTATGGCGAAGGGCTTATTGGCACGACCGGATGCCCGAGCGGCGAAGTGAACCGCTGGCTACAAGCCGGCCAATATGACAAAGCGTTGGCGGCCGCCGCTGATTTTCGCGACATCCTAGGTGCGGGTAACTATTTCTGTGAAGTCATGGAGCACGGGCTCGATATTGAGAAGCGGTTCCGCGAGGATTTACTGCGGATTGCCCGTTCCCTTGAGCTGCCAATTGTGGCAACTAATGACTTGCACTATGTCCATGCAGACGACGCCGCCACCCATGATGTGCTGCTGTGTATCGGCACGCGCACCACGATGGATGATCCGAAGCGTTTTAGGTTTGACGGCCGCGATTTTTATCTTAAGAGCTCACAGGAGATGCGCGAACTGTGGAGTGAAATCCCCGAGGCCTGCGATAACACCTTATTGATTGCTGAGCGCTGCAATGTTGAGTTCGCCGAAGGCGCCAACTTGATGCCGCAATCGCCGGTACCTGAGGGCGAGTCCGAGGAGTCATGGTTGGTCAAGGAAGTCGAAATCGGTCTGCACCACCGGTTCGGTGACACCATCCCTGACAACGTACGAGCTCAGGCCACCTACGAGGTTGGTGTCATTTGCCAAATGGGTTTCCCGGGTTATTTCCTGGTGGTAGCCGATCTAGTTCGCTATGCCAAGACCAACGGGATTCGAGTCGGCCCAGGCCGCGGTTCGGCGGCCGGTTCGATGTTGGCATATGCATTAGGTATCACCGATCTTGATCCGATTCGGCACGGGTTGCTGTTCGAGCGTTTTCTGAATCCGGAGCGCATTTCGATGCCCGATATCGATATTGACTTCGATGAGCGTCGACGCTCAGACATGATCCGGTATGCAACCGATAAATATGGCGAAGCCCACGTGGCGCAGATCATCACCTATGGATCCATTAAGGCGAAGGCGGCGATTAAGGACAGTGCCCGGGTTTTAGGCTACCCATATGCACTAGGTGATCGCATCACCAAGTCAATGCCCCCGGCGGTAATGGGCAAAGACATCTCACTGGCTGGCGTGTTTGACCCGAAGGATTCCCGTTACAGCGAGGCTGCCGAATTTCGCACCTTGTACGAAGCCGACGCTGATGCGCGCCGAATTGTTGATACCGCCCGCGGCCTTGAGGGGTTGAAGCGTCAACCGGGGGTGCACGCTGCTGGTGTTATTTTGTGTCGCGAGCCTTTGATGGACGTCATTCCGGTCTGGCGCCGCGATCAAGATGGTGCCATCATCACCCAATTCGACATGGGCGCCTGCGAGGCACTCGGACTTCTGAAGATGGATTTCCTTGGGCTACGCAACCTCACGGTGCTTGACGATTGCCTTAAGTACATCGAGGCAAATCGATCCGAAGTCGTAGTTCTAGAAGACTTAACGCTGGATGACAAGACGACCTATGAATTACTCGCACGTGGCGACACCTTGGGTGTCTTCCAACTTGACGGTGGCCCGATGCGGGCTCTGCTTCGGTCAATGCAACCGGATAGTTTTGAAGATATCTCCGCGGTATTGGCGCTGTACCGTCCTGGCCCGATGGGCGCTAATGCCCACAATGACTATGCCGACCGCAAAAATGGCCGGAAGCCTGTTATCCCGATTCATCCCGAACTTGAGGAACCACTCGCCGAAATCCTCGGTGATACTTACGGCCTGATTGTCTATCAAGAGCAAGTCATGGCGATCGCTCAAAAATTGGCCGGCTACTCCCTGGGCAAAGCAGACCTACTGCGCCGGGCGATGAGCAAGAAGAAGCGCGAAATCCTGAAGAAGGAGTTTGTGCCATTCGAGGCCGGGATGCATGCCAATAATTTCTCCGATGAAGCGATCACCCGGCTCTGGGAGATCTTGGTTCCATTCTCTGACTATGCCTTCAATAAGGCCCACACCGCCGGATACGGGATGGTCTCCTACTGGACTGCCTATCTCAAGGCCAATTACCCGGCCGAATACATGGCTGCGCTGCTTACCTCGGTCAAGGACGATAAAGATCGCTCTGCGATCTACCTAAATGAGTGCCGCCGGATGGGCATCAAGGTATTGCCGCCGGATGTTAATGACTCGGATTTCGATTTCACGCCACGGGGTACCGATATTCGATTTGGACTATCGGCCATTCGTAATGTCGGCGGCAACGTAGTGGATTCCATTATTGCTACCCGGCGGCGGGTTGGCCGATTTGAAAACTTCCATGACTTCATCGCGAAAGTCGAAGTGTCAGTATGTAATAAGCGGGTAGTTGAGTCACTTGTAAAGGCGGGCGCTTTTGACTCCTTCGGGCATACCCGTAAAGGTCTGGTGCATGTTCATGAAGAAGTTGTCGACTCTGCGGTCGATATCAAGCGCGCCGAGGCAATCGGCCAATTCGATCTTTTCGGTGGCCTAGAGGCACAGGGTGATTTTGCCTTAGTTGCACAAGCTGAAATCTCCTTGGGGGAGTGGGAGAAATCGGTATTACTCGCGCATGAGCGCGAAATGCTCGGTCTCTACGTGTCGGATCATCCATTACATGGTGCCGAGCGCGCCTTGGCGCAGCTCACTGACCGATCAATTGCAGCTCTCCTTAATGACGAACGAGCAGATTCCACGGTGGCAACTATCGGTGGGCTCATTACCAGCGTGCAACGTAAGACAACAAAGCAAGGCTCCACTTGGGCAATTATTACGCTCGAGGATCTCGAAGGGTCTGTCGAGATAATGGTTTTTCCGCAGACCTATCTGCCGGTTAGTACCTCGCTGGTCGAAGATGTCGTCGTCGTTGTTAGAGGTCGAGTCGATCGCAGTGACGAAGATGGGGTGCGAGTTGTGGCCCTCAGTGTAACGTTGCCTGATCTGAGTGAAGCCGCCTCGGGTCCAATGCGCCTGACCATGCCGGCAACGCGGTGCATCCCACCTCTAGTCGATAAACTGAAGGAGGTACTTGCGGGTCATCCAGGTACCACCGAAGTCCACCTGCACCTGACCGGCGGAGTCAGCACCACGGTATTGCTACTCGATGACAAATTGCGTGTTACGCCGTCCTCATCACTTTACGGAGATCTAAAAGCACTACTCGGCCCGACCTGCCTTAATTAATCCAAGTTAATCCAGCGAATTTACCCGGAGCCTGATGACTTTCATCCGCCGCACTTCTGCGGTTATCACCGCCGGTCTCGCCGTGGGTGCGCTGAGTGGGCTGGCACTCGGTGTCATCTGGTGGCGGTTAGCCCCCAGAGTGCCTTTGGTGGTGCGATCTGGCGACGCCTACCCGGCCAACTACCAACCCGACGGCTATTTGGCGGCTGACGTTTCCTTCGCCGCACTTGCGATATTTGCCGGCCTCGCTGTAACCATTGGGCTGCTGGTGATGCGCCGCGAGCACCCACTTTCGGTATTAGTGGCCGGCCTGCTCGCCGGTGGTGTTGGGTCAATTCTGATGTGGTTTGTTGGGAGTCGACTCGGATCAGTTGACATCACCGGTCTGATCGCGACCACCATGGATGAGGCGGTTATCGAAGCGCCATTAAAGGTTTCTATGCCAGCGTTGCTTCTAGTGTGGCCAATAACAGCCGCCCTGGTAATTTTTGCTGTGTCATTTGCTGACTGGTGGGGTGCGGCTAAGAAAAACGCGCGATCGAGCCGGTAAGCGCATCGGTCACTAGTGCGAGGTCGGTAGGGCTCAATCCAATGTCCAGACCGCGTTTTCCGCCCGATACATAAATCGTGTCGGGTGTTAGTGCGCTCTCATCCAAAACGGTTTTCAGTTTGCGTTTTTGGGCAATCGGGCTGATTCCGCCGACTACATACCCGGTGATTCGCTCAGCGGCATCCTGTTCGGCCATTACTGCTTTGCGGCCACCGCAGCGTGCGGCATGAGCTTTTAGGTCGAGCATCGCATTGACCGGCACAATGGCAACCGTTGGTAATTCATCGACATTCACGATCAGAGTTTTGAACACCACGGCGGGGTCTAATTGCAAGGCGGCCGCCGCTTCGGCTCCAAATGCCTGTGCTCCGGCTTCGTGCTCGTAACCATGTATCGAAAAATTGATTCCTGCGGCGGTGAGTGCGACGGTGGCGGGAGTGCCTGACCCGCCACGCTGGACGCTTGTTTTTTTATTCACACCTGAACTCAATTCGGCGAGTCGATCGAGGGCAAGAGATCGATCGCGGGTACCGCTGACAAGACTGCGATAATCCCATTCTCACGCGCCAACAGGGTGCTGGCCAAGGTCAAGCGCTCCTTTGCATTCACCGCACTCAATAGCGCCTGTCTTTCATTTGTTGGCAGCACCATCGAGGCGGTTATTAGATAACTGAGGACGGTTGCCTCCGCCGGTAGGTCAGCGGCACTGGCGTCGCCATCATCGAGGCGGCCACCGAGCACGGTACGGTAGGTGGTGAATCGCTGAGCGACCTGCTGCAGTTGGCGTGGGCTGACATCGCTGGTTGGGTCTTCGAGAAACTCAACGGTCGCGGTGGCAAGTGGTGCGCTGGTGTCGACCGCATGAATCAAGAACCGCCGCGAGCCGATTGTCACAATGTCGAATTGGCCATCATCGAGGCGGTCGACTTTTCGGAGCACCGCCGCGGTGCCTACGTCGTAGAGTGCCTCAACACCGTTTTCCTCCAACGATCTGCCATCGCGGACCGCAATAATCCCGAATTCTCGGGCATTTTCGTCAGGGTTGGAGAGCAGCTTTTCAATGAGTTCGCAGTATCTGGGCTCGAATATATGCAGTGGCATGACCAGCCCCGGCACCAAAACGGTGTTTAGGGGGAAGAGTGGCAGCGTGGAAAGCACATGGGCAGCGTAAACTGCGCCACGTGATCCGCCGCATCGACCTTCGTGGTTCCTCGATTGACCCGAGATTGGCGGTGCCTCGAGCCGCCATGGACGTTGCTGATGCGGCCGAGCAGATAGCGCCAATTTTGCGCGAAGTCCGCGAAGAAGGCGCCGAGGCGGTACTTCGATGGTCCGAACGGCTAGATGGCGTACGCCCGCCCGCCCTTCGCGTACCTACTGAGCAAATAGCAAATGCCGAGGCCGGGCTAGAGCCTGCGGTGCGGGCGGCACTTCTTGAAGCCATCGACCGGGCGCAACGTGCCCACCTGGATCAGCGCCGCACCGACACCACCTCGGTGGTGGTGGCTGGTGGCACCGTTACCGAGCGCTGGATACCGGTTGAGCGGGTCGGGCTCTATGTGCCGGGTGGACGCGCGGTTTACCCGAGCAGCGTCATTATGAATGTGGTGCCGGCTCAGGTGGCGGGTGTTTCGTCACTGGTGGTTGTTTCACCGCCGCAGCGAGATTTTGGTGGGTGGCCCCACCCGACGATTTTGGCCGCATGTGCGCTGCTTGGGGTTGACGAGGTTTATTCGGTTGGTGGCGCTCAGGCCATTGCGATGTTGGCCTATGGGGTTGACCTGCCAGCCGGTGGCCGATGTGAGGCTGTAGATCTGGTAACCGGGCCCGGCAATATCTATGTGACCGCGGCCAAGCGGGCACTGCGCGGGGTGATCGGCATCGATAGTGAAGCTGGTCCCACCGAGATTGCTATTTTGGCCGACGATACCGCTGATCCACGGCATGTGGCTGCCGATTTACTAAGTCAGGCTGAACATGATGTCTTGGCTGCAGCAGTATTGGTAACTCCATCGGCGGCACTTGCCGACGCGGTTGCCGTAGAAGTGGTTCGCCAGGTGGCCAACACCAAGCACGTAGAGCGGATTACTGAGGCACTTAGTGGTGTTCAGAGCGCGATCGTTTTAGTTGATGACATTGAAGCCGGCTTGCGAGTGGTGAACGCCTACGCTGCTGAGCACCTAGAGATTCATACTGAAAACGCCCGTGAACTTGCCATGCGCGTGCGCAATGCCGGTGCAATATTTGTTGGCACCTGGGCGCCTGTCTCACTCGGCGACTACTGCGCCGGTTCTAACCACGTACTACCGACCCGTGGCAGTGCGCGTTACTCCTCTGGCTTATCTGTTCAATCGTTCCTTCGCGGTGTGCATATCATCGACTACGACCAGGCAGCTCTAAGTGATGTCGCCGGGCACGTCATAGCGCTGGCTCAGGCCGAAGATCTCCCTGCACATGGTGATGCCATCCGCATTCGCGCTGTGCGCGGAGTGGACTGACGTGCCATCATCCTTCGAGTTTCCGGTCCGCGATGATCTGCGGGGAGTTATCTCATACGGTGCACCGCAGTTAGACGTACCGGTCTGCCTGAATGTAAATGAGAACCCCTTTGCGCTGCCCGATGACGTTGTAGATGCGGTTACCGAGGCGGTTTATCAGGTTGCCAAAGGGCTTAATAGGTACCCGCAACGTGATGCGGTGGAACTGCGCCAAGCACTTTCGACTTATCTTGACCGTGAATCCGGAGTGCAGATCCCTTGGCAGCAGATTTGGGCGGCAAATGGCTCAAATGAGGTAATGCACCACCTGTTCTTAGCTTATGGCGGCCCGGGTCGCCTCGCGATGAGCTTCGATCCGACATACTCGATGTATCCGGAGTATGCGCGCGACACCTTCACCACCTATCGCTCATTTCCAAGGGGTGCGGATTTCACGATTGACATTGCGGCCGCATGCCAGCAAATTATCGAAAATCGCCCTACCTTAGTTTTAGTGACGTCTCCCAACAACCCGACCGGTACCGCACTGGGCGCTGCCGACCTAACGAAGTTGCTCGCTACCGCGCGGGAGTGCGGAGCAATCGTGATTGTCGACGAGGCTTACGCGGAATTTAGACGGGTCGGTACCCCATCCGCACTTGAGCTACTTTCAGAGTTCACGAATCTGATTGTCACGCGCACCATGAGCAAGGCTTTTGGGATGGCTGGAACTAGGTTGGGATATGCAGCTACTGCCGATCCGGCCGTGGTCGCCACTTTGGGTGTGGTGCGACTGCCGTACCACCTCTCGTCTGTGACTCAGGCGGTTGCGGTAGCTGCGCTAACTCACTCTAAGTCGTTGCAGGCTCAAGTCGCAACAATTCGACAGGAGCGTGATGCGCTGCAGGAGTGGCTTATCGCTCAGGGGTTAAACGTCGCGGTAAGCGAGGCCAACTTTGTTCTTTTTGGTACTTTTAGTAACCGCGATCGAATCTGGCAGCGATTATTGGATCAGGGGGTGCTGATCAGGGTCACGGGCCCAGCAGGTTACCTGCGAGTGAGTATCGGAACCCCGGCTGAAAACGATAGGTTTAGGGCCGCGCTGATGAGCGCGCTACGTGACGAAGGGCAATCATGAATCGCACGGCGCGGGTTGAGCGAAGCACCAAAGAGAGCCAGGTGCTTGTCGAATTGAACATCGATGGCAATGGCGTAAGCACTATCGATACCGGGGTGCCATTTTTTGATCACATGTTGGCGCAGTTAGCCAAACACGGAGGATTCGATCTAATCGTAACAACCAAGGGTGATCTCGAGGTCGATGCGCATCACACTGTCGAAGACACCGCCTTGGCGCTCGGCCAAGCATTGAATGAGGCTCTTGGTGATCGTGCCGGCTTATGCCGGTTTGGCGATGCCTTGGTGCCACTTGATGAATGCTTAGTTCAGTCCGCGGTTGATCTATCTGGACGGCCGTACTTAGTACATGAAGAACCCGAGGTTGTTGAGCTCATCGGCTCCTACGACACCACTTTGACCCGGCACATTTGGGAGTCCATCGTTGCAACCGCGAAAATCACCCTTCACGTGCGAGTGATTTCTGGACGCAATGCCCATCACGTGGTTGAGGCCCAGTTCAAGTCGGTTGCCCGGTCGCTGCGAGCCGCGGTTGCTAGAGACGCTCGCGTGGTGGGAGTGCCTTCAACAAAGGGCACCTTGACCGCTAATAAGGCGTAGCGTCAGCAAGTGAGCATCCGCGACATTGTGATTCTCGACTATGGTTCAGGAAATCTGCGGTCGGCGCAGCGCGCACTTGAAAGAGTCGGCGCAACCGTCACGCTTACTTCGGATTTCGATAGTGCGGTAAATGCTGATGCATTAGTGGTTCCAGGCGTTGGGGCATTCGCTGCCTGTATGCGTGGGATTCTCGAAATACAAGGTGACCAAATAATAGACAGACGCATTTCCGGGGGTAGACCGGTACTTGGTATTTGCGTAGGCATGCAGGTTTTGTTCGCCAATGGAGATGAGCACGGCACCGAGGTTGCAGGCCTTGGTCAATGGCCCGGGGTGGTGGAGCAACTCGATGCACCGATTTTGCCTCATATGGGCTGGAACACCATACGTGCACCGGCTAATTCAAAGATATTTGACGGCCTCGCTGATGAAAGATTTTACTTTGTGCATTCCTACGGCGTGACCAAGTGGCAGCTAAATGGAAATACTCTTGACCGGCAGCCACCGGTTGTTACGTGGTGCACCCACGGCACGGACTTTGTCGCCGCGGTTGAAGATGGGCCCCTTGTTGCGACCCAGTTCCACCCAGAGAAGTCCGGCGATGCGGGCCTGGCTTTGCTGCAGTCTTGGGTTAGATCACTTTATTAGTCCGCATGCCAGTTCGCGAGGCCCTCAAAGTATGGTTCGGGGCGTGACTAAAGAGTTGATCCTGCTGCCCGCCGTAGATGTTTCCCAGGGCAAGGCGGTGCGTCTGGTTCAAGGTAAGGCCGGTACCGAGACGGCATATGGCTCACCGCTCGATGCTGCGCGGGCCTGGATTAATCAAGGCGCTACCTGGATCCATCTGGTAGACCTCGATGCTGCATTTGGCAAGGGCGATAACGCGGGCTTACTAGCGCGGGTCGTTGCCGATGTTCGTCACCACGCGAAAGTCGAACTATCCGGGGGTATTCGCGATGACGTGTCCCTCAAGGCGGCACTTGCTACCGGATGTGATCGCGTCAACTTGGGTACCGCTGCCCTAGAGGATCCCGAATGGACAGCCAAAGTGATTGCTGAGTACGGAGAGCAAATCGCGGTCGGGCTAGACGTCCGCGGCACCACGTTGGCGGCGCGGGGTTGGACTAAAGATGGTGGCGACCTCTGGGAGACGCTCGCTCGCCTGGATGAAGCTGGTTGCGCACGCTATGTGGTAACCGACGTGACCAAGGATGGCACGATGCACGGCCCGAACTTTCATCTCCTTCGAGATGTGTGCGCAGCTACTAAGAAGCCGGTAATTGCTTCGGGTGGTATTTCAAAACTGGAAGACCTTCACAAGTTGGTAGAAATGGTTCACTTGGGGATCGAAGGTGCGATTGTTGGCAGGGCGCTTTATGACGGGGCGTTTACTTTGGCCGAAGCCATCGCCGCGATTGAGCCGAGGTTTGACCCCTATGAGTGGGGACCACCGCGGCCGTGAGCCTGGCAATACGGGTAATTCCATGTCTTGATGTCGATGACGGGCGCGTGGTGAAGGGTATTAATTTTACCGGATTACGTGATGCCGGCGACCCGGTTGAATTAGCAGCACGGTATGACGCTGAGGGTGCTGATGAACTCGTGTTTTTGGATATCACCGCATCAAGTGGAGATCGAAAGACCATGCTTGACGTAGTGCGCCGCACCGCTGACTGCATATTCATTCCGCTAACGGTTGGCGGCGGGGTGCGATCACCCGATGACTTCAATCTACTATTGCGCGCCGGCGCCGACAAAGTAAGTTTGAACACGGCGGCGATCGCAGATCCGAATTTACTGAGCCAAGCCGCTGAGCGTTTTGGCGCTCAGTGCGTCGTACTGTCGATAGACGCCCGACGTTGCCCACCTGGAGTTAGCACCGAGAGCGGGTTTGAAGTCACCACCCATGGTGGGCGGCGAAGCACCGGAATCGACGCGATTGCCTGGGCGATAGAGGGCACAAAGCGCGGCGCCGGGGAGATATTGCTGAATTCTATTGACGCTGATGGAACCAAAGCCGGATTCGATCTCCAGTTGATTGAAGGCGTACGTAGCGTGGTGCAGGTGCCGCTTATCGCCAGTGGTGGTGCTGGTGCGCTAACAGATTTCGCGCCGGCCGTTAATGCAGGAGCAGATGCGGTCTTGGCAGCCAGTGTTTTTCATTTCGGTGAGTTCAGTGTTGCTGAGGTGAAACAAGAGTTAAATGAAGCGGGAATTCTGGTTCGACTAATAGCGCATTAAATTCCTAAGGGTGCGCTGTTGAACGCGGAAACCGCAGCTGCCGTCCCGTCGGTCTCCAAATTGACGGCGGTGCGGCCATATGAACGTAGGACGAGTTCTCCAACGTCACCGCGAAGAGTAATCGACGGGCTCCCTTTGCGGGCGACAAGTCGTATCATGGAAACTGCGTCGGTTCGCTCGAAAACCACGCCAACCGGAACCTTGCGATAAAGCAGTCTCGAGCTCTTGGAGATGCGGCTCCAAAGGAGGTCTGCAAAGTCAGTTGGGAGTTGACGTGGCTGCCAATTGGCTTGGCCTCTGCGCAAATCCTCGTGATGTACGAAATATTCAAAGAGATTGGCGATCCCATCAACCCCTGGAATGGAAAAGAGTGACAGGGCAGGGGGACCGTTCCGGACTTTGGCGACCAGTTCGGCGTACGGCAAATTGGCGGTCGCGTCTTGCACATGTTTGGTCCAGCTGGCTAGCGGTCCACCTAAAATACCGAGTGCCGCATCTGGCCGAGACTCTCTTATCACGAGATGTGCCGCAAGATCGGCAGCATTCCAGCCTGCGCACAGAGTTGGAGCATCAGGGCCGAGGGCCAGTAATAACGCGGCGAGGTCGAGGCGTTCGCGATTGCTGTAGGTAGCGGCGGTCATGACCTCATCTTGGTCTATTAATCCCTTCACGGCACAATGAAGGCATGTCTGACCAGAGCGACCTCATTGCGCGTGTGCGGTTTAACGATCAAGGGCTGGTTCCGGTGATCGCCCAGCAGTGGGATTCAGGTGAGGTTTTGATGATGGCCTGGATGAATCAGGAGGCACTGCAGATCACCCTAGAAAGCGGACAAGCTACCTATTTCTCGCGTAGTAGATCTCGATTGTGGATCAAGGGCGAGACTTCGGGTAATTTTCAGCAGGTTCGTTCACTTCGGCTGGACTGCGACGGAGACACGATTTTGCTCGAGGTGGATCAACATGGTGTCGCCTGCCACACTGGTGCTCGATCCTGTTTTGATACTGAGCTAAGTGCGCAACCGACCGTGTTGGTCACCCCATGAACCAAGTCTCACTATGAACATTTCCACTGTCCCAGAACTTCCAGAATTTCGGGTTTTGGCAAAAGATCGGCGAGTTATTCCTGTTACTCGACGATTGTTGGCTGATGATCACACTGCGGTCGGACTATTTCGTGCCCTCTGTGGTGATCGCGCCGGAACTTTCCTGCTGGAGTCAGCCGAACCCGGGCGGCTTTGGTCGCGATACTCATTCATCGGGGTGCGCTGCGCGGCCATGTTGACCGAGCGTGATGGTTCGGCCGCTTGGCTGGGCCGCGCACCGCGCGGGGTCCCGGATTCGGGTAACCCGGTTGATGTCCTGCGCGAAACCATTCGACTCCTGCACACCGAACCGATTCCCGGGTTGCCGCCGCTGACCGGTGGCCTAGTCGGCTATTTCACTTATGACACTGTCCGGCGGTGGGAGCGAATACCTGACGAAAACCCAGATGAGTTGCAGATCCCCGAGTTGGCATTTTTGCTCGCCACCGATCTGGCGGTAGTTGACCACACCAATGGCTCCGTGCTCCTCATCGCGAATGCGATTAACTTCGATGATTCAGATGATCGTGTTGATGAGGCTTGGGGCGACGCGGTAACTCGGCTGGATTCAATGCAAGCGGCTCTCGGTGCGGCGCCAGCCACCAGTGTTTGGTCCTACGATACAAATGCGCAGGCAGATATCCGAGTTAACGTTTCTGCTGAAGAGTTCATGTATTCAGTTGAGCGCGCCAAAGAGTACATCCGGGCTGGCGATGCATTTCAGATTGTGCTTTCACAGCGTTTCCAGACTCCATGTGAAGCAAGTGGCCTCGATGTATACCGTATTTTGCGATCCAGTAACCCCAGCCCGTACATGTATCTCTTGCGCCTACCGCAAGATGATCTCTCTCAACCTGATTATCAAGAGGGCCAGCTAACCGAACGCACCGCCTTCGAGATCGTAGGTTCGTCGCCTGAAGCTTTGGTTACTGTCACCGATGGTCACTGCGTGGTTCACCCAATCGCTGGTACCCGCGCTCGTGGGGCAACACCGGAAGCTGACACCGCACTTGGTGAAGAGCTACTGGCTGACGAGAAAGAGCGCGCGGAGCACTTAATGCTGGTGGATCTGGCTCGTAACGATATTGGCCGGGTTTGTGAGCCAGGTAGCGTCTTCGTTGTTGACTTCATGAAAGTGGAGAGATATTCGCATGTTATGCATCTAGTCTCGACGGTCACGGGTGAGTTGCGTTCAGATTGCACAGCATTTGACGCTCTAGCTGCAACATTTCCGGCAGGTACCTTGTCGGGTGCGCCCAAGCCGCGTGCGATGGCGATTATCGATGAACTTGAAACAACCCGCAGAGGTCTCTACGGCGGCTGTGTCGGGTATTTCGACTTCGCTGGCAATGTCGACACCGCAATCGCAATTCGAACAGCGTTAATTAAGGCAGGTGTGGCAGTTGTGCAGGCGGGCGCGGGGATAGTGGCTGATTCTGTTCCTGAATCAGAAGCTGCTGAGTGCCAAAACAAGGCGGCGGCGGTCTTGCGCGCGGTTGCCGTTGCCGAAACCTTGACCGAAGCCTCCGGTGCCTGAATCAAGTCAGGTTCCAGGTGCGGGCCGGCGACCGGGGTATTCGTATCGCTTGGCCTTACTGGGGTTGGTTGCGTCCGGGCTAATTGTTATTGCCGCATTTGCACTGCCGTGGGCGAGTGCGAGCGTCCCACTCGTATCGGGCCTATCCGGTTCCCTTACCGAAATCACGTTTGCGGGCCGAGAACTTTTCGCACTCGCTGCAGCGATGGGCTGGGTGGGGTTGGCTGCGGTCGCTGGGATATTCGCGACGCGTGGTTGGGCGCGGGTGATCATTGGCTTGGTGGTGGTGGGTGCTGGCTTGGTCACCATCGGCACTTCGATTGGTTTTGGGTTCGATCCCGAACCGGCGTTGGTCGATGCGTTGTCAGGCCGCATCGGCGGTACCCCGGAGCAGTGGTCTAGTACCCCGTGGTGGCTGTTCGGCCTTATCGGTGGGATTGGGCTGGCTGCGGTGGGTGTCTTGACGGTGGCTCGCGGTCGCACCTGGCCCGGGTTGAGCCGGCGCTATGAGCGGGCCGCGAAGGCTAAAACCACGAGTCCCGGGGGGCCGCTGACATCCTTGACCGCGTGGGATGCCCTCGACCGCGGTGAAGACCCGACCACCTGAGACTGGTCACCTAGTGCTTGGGTCTGTGCACCTAATGCTTAGATATGAACATGAGTGATGTGCACACCAACCAAGCCGCCGCCAATCCTGGCCCAATAAATCCTGGCTCAAAAAATCCTGGCCCAATAAAACAGGGCCATCATGGTTCAACCCCAGCAGCCTGGACCACCGTCGTCATCATCACCATTGCATTTTTCGTGGGCACCCTAGCGGTTATCATTGGCAACTGGCCTATGTTCTGGGTTGGCGTTGCACTGGTGGTAGTTGGTGCGGTCGTCGGTAAAATCATGCAGAAGGCTGGCCTAGGTACCATCCCCAAGCGCTGATTCACAAAAATCTTCACGAATCCCTGATCTAGTAATTGCCTTGTTGGGCGCTTATTCCATGATTTCCATGACAGTCTTAGAATCATGAGCCCCGATCCGGTTAAAGGTCTAATTCTTGTAGTTGAAGATGAGCGGGCTATCTCTGATCTCTTAAGACTTTATTTATCCCGCGAGGGCTTTGGTGTTCAGGTTGAATCTGACGGTTTAGCAGGGCTCAGTGCCGCCCGCACCCTGCATCCGGCTGCGATCATCCTCGATGTAGGCCTACCTTCGATGGATGGCACCGAGATATGCCGTAAATTGCGCGCCGAGAGTAACTGGACTCCGGTCCTTTTTTGTACAGCCAGGGATGATGAAGTCGATCGCGTTGTCGGCCTTGAACTCGGAGCCGATGACTACATCACTAAACCATTTAGCCCACGCGAGGTAGTGGCGCGAGTTAAGGCGGTTGTCCGTAGAGCGGTGCAGGCAGCGAGTAGCGAGGGGCCGCTAGTTCTCGGCGAGGTGATCGTCGATCCAGTGACTCGACGCGTGACCGCTGGCGGTAACCCAGTGCAGTTAACGGCCACGGAATTCGATTTGCTCGAGCACCTCATGGCCAATCAAGGCAGAGTGTTTAGCCGTGATCAACTGCTCTCTGAAGTCTGGGGATACGCGGCAATTGTCGGAACCAGAACCGTTGACGTACATGTTGCGCAGGTTCGCACCAAGCTTGGTGATTACAGCCCGATTCGCACAGTACGTGGTGTTGGGTACTCGGCGGAGCTTGAATCGTGACCACTAGGCGGGCACGTATGAGCATCGTGACCCGCACCGTGCTTCTGACCAGTTCGGTTGCAGTAATCGTAGTTGTCGTCTCGCTTTCGGTCTCCTATTTATTAATTAACGCGGCAGCATTGCAGCAATCACGTGAGCGCCTGAGTCGCCTGACGGATATCACCGCGGCTGCACTTGATCGTGGTGGGCTAGGGATGGATATGGGTTTGGGGACGAGCTCCCTGCTGCCCAAAGAACTCGAGCGCACCTTGGTTGCGGAGCAAATAACTGGTTACATTCTCAGCTCCGATAGCGCAGCGCCGCCGGGTTTATCCGATGGTGAATTGCAAAGATTGATGGGTGGCTCGTTCATTTCTACCGAAGGGATGACGGCCGGCGGCCCGGTCCTCGTTGAAGGCCGCAAAATGAGTGGTGATTCCGCATTGGTTTTGCAACTTCCGGTCAAAGTGGTCGGAGGTTCGGCTCAAACACTGCTGCTTCGCTTTGGAGTGGCGCTACTTCTAGGACTCCTCATATCAATACCGATTGGTTATTGGGCCTCGCGGCGGTTAACAAGGCCGCTACGTGCCGCCAGGCAAGCGGCAAATCAAATGGCCTCCGGTGCCCGAGATGTCTTGTTGATAGAAGAGGGTCCTAGTGAGATCGCAGATATCTCTGAGGCGTTAAACCATCTGAACACCGCACTCGCGGTCTCTGAAGGTCGGCAGCGGGAGTTTTTGCTATCGGTCTCGCATGAACTTCGCACGCCACTAACCGCGGTCAAGGGTTACGGCGAAGCACTTGCTGACGGAGTCATTCCACCGGGTGAAGTAACTCGAACCGGTATCACCTTGGCCGCTGAGGCCGCTCGCCTCGACCGTCTAGTCACTGATCTACTTGACCTCGCTCGGCTTGGTGCGGTCAATTTTCAAATGACGCCACTTGATACCGACCTTTGTGAGGTGGTGCGTGAGGCAGGTGAAGTCTGGGCCGATCGATGTGCACGAGACCGGGTGCAATTTCGCTGTGACACGCCAAGTGAGCCCCTCATCGCACACGTGGACCCGGTAAGGCTGCGGCAGGTCATTGACAACCTCGCGGAGAATGCGCTTCGAGTTTCACCCGTGGGATCGATAATCGTGCTCAACATTTTCGCCGATGGGCCGTATGCGGTGCTTGAAGTCCGCGATTCTGGCCCAGGCCTGACGCCGGAAGATATTGCCGTGGCATTTGAGCCGGGGGCGCTATATGAAAGGTATCGCGGGGTACGCCCGGTCGGCACGGGGTTGGGGCTGGCTTTGGTGGGGCGTATGTCGGTAAGCCTCGGCGGCCAAGCTCTCGCTGGCCAAGCGCCAGAGGGCGGTGCCCGATTTACTGTGCGATTACCGCTCGTAGGCTAGGTTGATAAATGAAGTGGAGCAGATAGTGGAGATACAGCAGGCGGCGCACGTGGTGGTTCAGTCACCGCAAGACATCGTTGAGGCCGCGCGTGTTGACACCCGCCCGCTGATGCGCAGGCTGATAGCGCCGTTAAGCACCGGGCTATTGGTATTGATTGGCTCTGGTTACGTAAGGGCGGTTGACCCGAATGAGTCTGGTCACTATCCACTTTGCCCGACCCGCGCGTTCTTGGGCATTGACTGCCCTGGATGCGGTTTCTTGCGTGGCATGCACGATTTATTCCACGGTGACTTAGCCGGGGCTGCTGATCACAATGTGTTGATCTTTGCCTTGGTGCCGGCGGCCATTGTGCTGTGGGTTTTATGGATAGTTCGTAGTTGGCGCGGGTATCGCGGCGCCGTGACTCGCATTCAATTTCAGCGCCGCAACAAAATTACATATTTAACTTTAGGAGTTGTTCTAGCCTTCGGAATCATCCGCAATTTCGTCCCATATCTATCTTCGGGGGCCTGACGGAGGCCATACGCGCCTGCGGTTATCCTTGCAGCGTGACCGTGCTGGACGATATCCTCGTGGGCGTGCGCGAAGACCTCGCGGAGCGGGTTGAATCGTTGCCACTTGATGATTTGAAAGAACGCGCAGGGCGCGTGCGTCCGGCAATTGATGTTTTCAAGGTACTTAAAGGCGACGACGTCGCCGTTATCGCGGAAGTCAAAAGAGCAAGCCCCAGTCGCGGAGTAATTGCCGAAATTGTTGACCCGGCAATGTTGGCCTGCGCATATGAAGAAGGTGGAGCACACTGCATCAGCGTGCTCACCGAAGAGCGGCGATTCGGCGGCAGCTTGGCAGATCTTGCGGCGGTCCGAGCTGCAGTGGATGTCCCGGTCCTGCGCAAGGATTTCATCGTCTCCAGTTACCAGTTATGGGAGGCAAAAGTTTATGGCGCCGACATGGCGTTGTTGATCGTCGCGGCCCTTGACCAAGCGGCCTTGGTTAGTTTGGTGGAGCGGGCGAAGAGTCTAGGCCTGAGTGCGCTGGTCGAGGTGCACGATGAGTTGGAGGTTAAGCGGGCTCTGGACGCGGGTGCTTGCATTATTGGCGTCAATGCCCGAGATTTGAAGACCCTCGAGGTCGACCGCACAGTTTTTAGCCGGTTAGCCCCAATGATTCCCGACTCATGTGTGCGAATTGCTGAGTCAGGTGTGCGCGACCCGCGCGACCTAATTGCCTACGCCGAGGCCGGAGCAGATGCGGTCCTCGTAGGCGAGAGTTTGGTAACAGATAAAGATCCGCGGGCGGCGGTTCATGATCTAGTAACGGCCGGCGCGCACCCCGCGCTTCGGCATAGTAGAAGTGAGTAAGAGTTGACAACAGTTAGCACCGCAGCCGTCTCGGGTCATTACGGGCCGTACGGAGGTCGCTTCGTACCCGAGGCGCTTACCGCGGCACTTGATGAACTGGATGCCGCATTTCGCTCTGCGATTGTTGATCCGAGTTTCATCGATCGGCTAACTGAGTTGGAGCGCTCGTACACCGGTAGGCCAAGCCCACTGACTCGAGCGGATCGGTTTGCCGCGCATTGCGGGGGAGCCCGTGTTTATTTGAAACGTGAAGATCTGAACCACACCGGTTCACATAAAATCAATAACGCGATTGGGCAAGCTCTATTGACCCAACGGATGGGCAAGACTCGGATGATTGCCGAGACAGGGGCAGGCCAGCATGGGGTGGCTACCGCAACCGCGGCGGCGCTCCTCGGGCTGGAATGTACGGTATTCATGGGCGAGGAAGATACCCGTCGGCAGGCCCTTAACGTGGTTCGAATGCAGTTACTTGGTGCTGAGGTGTTTTCAGTTACCGCTGGTAGTCGCACTCTCAAGGACGCCATCAATGAAGCAATGCGGGACTGGGTGTCAACGGTCGAGCGAACCCACTATGTGCTCGGTACAGTCACCGGTCCGGCGCCATTTCCAGAGATCGTCCGCTATTTTCAGTCGGTCGTCGGGCGCGAATCCCGCATACAAATCCAAGAGGCCGAAGGCCGGCTACCGGATGCGGTCATCGCATGTGTTGGTGGTGGGTCAAATGCGATGGGGTTGTTTAGTGGATTCATCGACGATCCATCGGTGCAATTGCGCGGCTATGAGGCCGGTGGCGACGGAGTCGAGACCGGTCGCCATGCGGCCCGCTTTGCTGCTGGTTCACCAGGAGTGCTGCACGGCACCCGCACCTACGTCATGCAAGATGAGTGGGGCCAAACAATCGCGTCGCATTCGATAAGCGCAGGCCTTGACTATCCAGGTGTTGGACCAGAGCATTCTTGGCTCCATGACACCGGGCGCGCGACATATGAACCAATCAATGATGATGAGGCGATGGAGGCTTTCGCGTTACTGAGCCGTACCGAAGGGATTATCCCGGCGATTGAAACGGCGCATGCGTTAGCAGGTGCAATGCGAGTGGGTCGTGAGTTAGGGTCGGATGCGGTATTGCTGCTCAACTTGTCCGGCCGCGGCGATAAGGATGTTGCAACCGCGGCTAGGTGGTTTGGTATCGGTGCGCCCGAAGGTATCGAGATGTCTGAGGGTAGATGAGCCGGCGGTTATCCGAGGTCTTCGCGCAAACCAAATCGGCAAATCGTGCGGCGCTCATTGGCTATCTTCCTGCCGGGTTCCCGACCCCTGATGCGTCCGTTGAGCTAATGAACGCAATGATCGACGCGGGGGTTGATGCCATTGAAGTGGGGCTGCCGTACTCGGATCCATTAATGGATGGTGCGGATATCCAATTCGCGGTGGACGCAGCGTTATCAGCCGGTACCACCACCGATGTAGTGCTAGATGTTGTTCGCCGCCTCGACGGGGAGCGGGCGGCGATCTTGGTGATGTCCTACTGGAACCCAATTGAGCGTTACGGTGTTGAGCGGTTTGCGGTCGCACTGGCAGCTGCCGGCGGCAATGGGGTAATTACCCCGGACTTAACCCCGGAGGAGGCCGGCCCATGGCTAGCTGCAACCAAGGCCAATGAGATTGACCGG
>CAMBQX010000011.1 GCA_945870085.1 Bifidobacterium breve
TTCCGAACCCGGAAGCTAAGCCTCTCAGCGCCGATGGTACTGCGCGGGTGACTGCGTGGGAGAGTAGGACGCCGCCGGACAATCTTTCGCTAAGGGCCACTCCAAGGAGTGGCCCTTAGCATTTCACTTGCAAACTGAAAAAGGAGAACAACGTGGCTGACAGGCGAACCCCTCGAGAAGGTGGGTCCGGTGGCAGTTCGCGCCCGGGACGACCATCAGGTTCCGGAAAACCTTCCAGCGGGAAGCCCGCTTCGGGGCGACCGTCAAGTGGTAAGCCCGCTTCGGGGCGACCTTCAAGTGGTAAGCCAAAGTCTGACCGTTGGGGGACAGATAAGCCACGGGCTGATCGTCCTTCCAGTGATCGTCCTTCCAGTGATCGTCCGCGCTCGGATAGGCCGTCAAGTGGTAAGCCCGGATCCGGGCGACCGTCAGGTGATCGCCCGGGTTCTGATCGCCCGGCGAGCAATCGTTCCTGGAATGACAAGCCGCGAACCGACCGCCCTCGTACTGATACCTGGGGGAGTGACAAGCCTCGTAGTGATCGTCCGCGTTCGGATCGTCCGCGTTCGGATCGTCCGTCGAGTGATCGCCCGCGTTCGGATCGTCCCTCGAGTGATCGTCCGCGTTCGGATCGTCCAAGTGGGGATCGTCCCTCGAGTGATCGTCCGCGTTCGGATCGTCCAAGTGGGGATCGTTCTTGGAGTGATAAGCCGCGAAGTGATCGTCCTTCTAGTGATCGTCCGCGTTCGGATCGCCCGTCGAGTGATCGTCCGCGTTCGGATCGCCCAAGTGGGGATCGTTCTTGGAGCGATAAGCCGCGAAGTGATCGTCCGTCGAGTGATCGGCCCTGGAACGATCGTCCGCGGACGGATCGGCAGATCCCGGACCGCCCACTCTCAGATCGCCCACGCGACCCGCAGATTCCAGATGAGATTACCGCTGAACAACTTGACCGTTCGGTGCTCTTAGAGCTTCGGACGTTGCCTGATGGTCTGGCTGAAATCGTTGCGCGTCACTTAGTGGCGGCAGATTTGGCCATGGCCGCCGACGATGTAGAACTAGCCATGGCGCATATCGAGGCTGCTAGGCGTAGGGCGGGTCGTGTTGCCGCGGTGCGCGAAGCCGCTGGTGTTGCTGCATATAAGGCCGGTAAGTTTCCCGAGGCAATATCGGAGTTGCGCACGGCCCGTCGCATGACTGGATCAAATGCGTTTATCCCGATGATCGCGGACTGTGAGCGCGGCTTGGGTCGACCACAAAAAGCACTCGATCTTATAAAAACTACGAATACAAAGACCCTTGATGATGAAACTCGTGCTGAGCTCTTGATCGTTGGGGCCGGCGCACGTGCTGACCTAGGCCAACTCGAGGCTGCTGTTGTCACCTTGCAGGTTCCAGAGCTAACGAAGCTGCGCCCGGGCACTGCAAGGGCGCGACTGCAGTATGCGTACTCGGATTTCTTGGCTCAGGTAGGTAGAACTACTGAAGCTTGGGAGTGGATGGAACGCGCCGCGGCCTCTGATATTGACGGGGCTACAGACGCGGCCGAACGTTGCGAGGAATTCGCGGGTATTGCCTTTACTGAGGAGATTGGTTCTCCTGCTGATCCAGCCAACGACTGATACCCATCACATTGGCTTGCACACTTGAGAGATCTTCGTAAGTGGTGACTCGATCGGGGTCGGCGTAAAAGTCGAGGTGACGTGCGCGATCGCGTTCTTTCACTAGCGCCACTGCGTGATCGATATCGGGTGACTGTGATCTGGCCTCACGTACTGCTTCAACCCAGTAGCAAAGCTCGGCCTCAGATTCAGCGAGCACATCGTGGACGGCCGTAACGGGGCCGTAGTGGGAGAAAAGCAAGCGTTCGGCACCCGCGTCGCGCATGCGTGCCAAAGACGAGAGCGCGAGGTCAAGGTCAAAATCTGGCGGTGGGGTAGCAGGGCGCACCTGCGCGGTTTGCTGCACATAAACACCGGCCGCATCACCTGTATAAAGGTCACCGGTTTGTGAATCGAGCAGTCCAACGTGGTGTGAGGCGTGACCTGGGTTATGGAAAGTCTTCAACACCCGGCCATCACCTAAATCAATGCTGCCGGTGTCACCGAGTGAAACGATGCGCTCAACGGGGGTGGGCAAGAGGTCACCAAATAGGCGATCCATATCCGGGCCGAAAACCCGGTGGGCGCTGGCCACAAGTTTGGTTGGATCAGCGAGATGGCGCGCCCCTTTTTCATGTACCACGATGGTGGCATTGGGGAAGGCCGTGGCGAGATCACCAACGCCGCCGGCATGATCAAGATGGATATGGGTTACCACGATCGTGGCTAAATCTGCGGCATCAATACCAAGTTGGCGAAGTGAGTCAACGACCATCGGGGCTGATCTCGCCGTGCCAGTTTCGACCAAACAGGGCTTACTCGACCTGATGAGGTAACTGGCGGTGATACCGGCGTGCCCCCCCATTTGAGTATCAATTTCAAATACTTCATCGCCGAGGGCGGTAGTTATTGGGTTTCCCACAGGCTAAGTGTGAGGTGTCAAGGCTTGCACAGCAAGTGAATTGGCTAATGCGGCCTATTCACGAATACGACACAGTCGAATTCTGCGGCCAGAGCTACTGGCACGCACCCGGTATTTGACTTAGGAGCGTCCATGGCAAATAAACCCACCGCCACCCTTGATGGGCATGGTTCGCGCAATGAGGTCAACCTCATTGGCAGGTTGGGCAACTCAATCGAGGCGCGTCAACTACCCAGTGGCGATGTCATCACCGTATTCTCGGTGATTATTGACCGCCCGGTTCGAGAGCAATGGGGCCGCACGAAAGTAGACACGATCGCATGTCAGGCGATGCGATCACCGATTATCGCTCGCTTGGCACTTTTAGATCCGGGGCAGTGGATAGAAGTGCAAGGGGTGCTGCGGCGCAGGTTTTGGCGAGCGGGCTCAGGGTTGGCGAGTTCCATGGAAGTTGAGGTGCGAAGGTTGGTGCGGGTTAAATTGGCGCCGTAGCTGGGGCGCGGATCTAAACGGCGCCGCCTGCGCCGCCTGCGCCGCCTGCATCACCTTGGCCAACATGGCACCATAGGGGGGTGTCAAACTCCGAATCCAGTCTTGCCGGCCCAGCCGGTAGCCCATACGAGTGGTATCAGCGGGCTCAAGACCTATTGGCTTCGGGTAATAGTGATGCCGCAGCACAACTGCTGGAACGCCTACTCGAGGCCGAACCCGGCTCGCGGTCAGTACTTGAGGCGTATGCCAGAGCGGTATTTGATGCGCGGCGCTATGGCGATGCGGTCTCCGCATTTGGCGCACTATTGGAGGTTGCTCCCGATGATGACTACGCGCATTTTGGGATTGGGATGTCACTTTGGCGGCAACAAGAATTCGTCCTGGCCCGTGACCATCTATCAATGGCATTTGTGATGCGTCCTGATCGCACCGAATACGGCAAAGCCCTCAGCCAAGTCAAGGCCACCTTGCGGGCCCGGGCAGCTGATCAACTCCCGTTGAACGGGCCACTTTCTGGGACCCCGCATATTGACATCTACAAGGTCGATGAGTTATGAGTTCCTCTTTGCCCGAGCTATTCGATTTGTTGCTCTTTGACCTCGATGGTGTCGTATATATCGGCCCACATGCGGTGCCAGGTGCCATTGAAGGTATTCGGGCGGCCCACGAGCAGGGAGTTCGGTGTTGCTACATCACAAACAACGCATCGCGTACCCCAGGCGAGGTGACCGAACACTTACAAAGTTTGGGTATTCAGGCAAACGCAAGTGATGTCGTTACCTCCGCACAGGCCGGGGTGTCGTTACTCGCTGACCTCGTCCCACCGCGGAGTCGAATTTTGGCCATCGGAGGTCCGGGGGTATTCGAGGCTTTACGCGAACGTGAATTTGTTCCGGTGGAGTCTGCTGACGATTCACCTGTTGGGGTTTTGCAGGGCATCGGGATGGATTTAAATTGGCGGGCTTTGACCGAGGCCACTTTTGCCGTCGCCGCAGGATTGCCTTGGGTTGCAACTAATTTGGATTCAACTTTCCCGACCCCGCGTGGGTTGGCTCCCGGCAACGGCTCAATGGTCGAGGCAGTTGCACATGCCACCGGCCGTAGGCCAGATGGAGTTGGGGGCAAGCCGGAGCCGGCACTGCTGCTGGAGGCCCTGGCCCGTACCGGAGCCACCCGACCACTGATGATCGGTGATCGCCTTGATACCGATATTGCCGCGGGCAACCGGTTAGGGATGGCAACTTTGTTGGTTATGACCGGGGTAACTGGTGAAAGTCAGCTCGCAGGTGCTACCGGGCTTGAGGAGCCAACCTATGTGGCACCAGATCTTTCGTGCTTGAGTGCCGGGACCTCATGGGAGCACCTCAAATGGGTGAAGGGGTAACGTGGTCTTCACCGTCGGCTTGTTAGCCGCACCGGCACTTGGAGGAATTGATGTTTGAAGACCTGCGAGGCTATTTGCAGATGGCCAGCGGCCTCACCGAAGTTACCGCAGCTAAAGCCAAAGAGATTGCGATGGCACTGGTTAGTCAAAGCCTGAATATGTCCGCGAAAGCCCCTGATGTGGTTGGGCAGGTGCAGGAGCTGGCAGATGATCTCGTAAGCACCAGTAAGGAGAACCGCGAAATGCTGCTGGGCCTGATTCGTTCTGAGGTTGATCGCGCGGTAGGGCGCATGGGTTTTGTGCGCGAGGATGAACTCGCAGCACTTCGGCGCCATGTGCAGCGCCTCGAGCAGCAGTTGCTAGATCTGAAGTCTGGTGTGGGCGATAAGACGTCGACGCAAGCGCCACAACCTCCGGCTAGAGACTCCGCTGCACCTGCAGACATTCCACTGAAAAAGAAAAAGAAGAAGGTCATTGTCGTTAATGAAGGAGCTAAGGGTGTCTGACGAAGATCTTGAAATTGATGACGTACTAGTACTCGAAGACGTTAATACCGAGTTAGCCCTGGCTGTTTGGGAACCAACGGGTGATATCGGCATTGATGCGGCATTAGATGAGTTAACCCAGATTGAAGATCTGCCACCAGGCGAGCGAATCGCAGTTTACGAAGGCGTCCATCGGCAGTTGCATCAGCGGCTAGCTGATCTAAGCACCGGCCCGTAACCGGTAATGGTCCTGCGCCGGCTCGACGCGGAATTGACGAGGCGGGGGTTGGCTCGTTCGCGTGATCAAGCGCGTGTACTAATCACCGCTGGAAATGTGCTGGTGCGCGGCACAGTAGCTTTAAAGCCTGCCACCCAAGTCGATAGTGATGCGTCAATAGTTGTCAATGATGGCCATGAAGGTGCGCACTATGTCTCACGCGGTGCCCACAAGCTCATCGGCGCCCTAGAAGCATTTACCGATTTTAAGGTTGCCGGTCGAGATGGGCTTGATGCCGGTGCGTCAACCGGCGGGTTTACCCAAGTCTTGCTAGAGCGGGGGATCTCTCGGGTACTGGCGGTGGATGTTGGGTATGGCCAGCTGGCTTGGCCGCTGCGCGGTGACCCACGGGTTCACCTAATGGAGCGCACGAACGTCCGTACCTTGAGTGCCGAGAAGTTGCCCTGGCTGGCATCGGTGGTAGTCGCCGACCTCTCATTTATCTCCCTACAGGTGGTACTCCCGGCGCTGGTTGCCTGTTCGGCGCCAAACGCTGACTACCTCGTGATGGTGAAGCCCCAATTCGAGGTTGGCAAAGAGGCGGTCGGTGCAGGGGTGGTTCGCGACCCAGAGTTACGGGCGGGTGCGGTGCGGTCGGTGGCGCTGGCGGCAACTGCGCTGGGGCTACGCGTACGCGGGGTGACTGCAAGCCCGCTGCCGGGGCCGGCCGGCAATGTGGAGTACTTCCTCTGGCTTGAACAGGTCGCACCGGGCGATCGAGATAATGAGGATAATGGTCTAAGTGCGGCAGCACTTGATGTCGCGATCCGCACCGCAGTCGAGGAAGGACCGGCATGAGTGGTTCAGCAACCCGGGTGTTGTTGGTTATCAATCCGCGCCGCTCTGAGGCCCGAGAGGTAGCACTGCTGGTTGCAAATGCGCTGCAGGCCGAAGGTGTCAAAGTGTCGATGGCGACTGACGACCTCGATCAGTGGGCAGCGGTAGCTGGCGAAGGTGATGGCCCCCCCGAAGTTGATGCGGTCTCGGCCGATGAGCATGCCGGTGATGGTTGCGATGTGGTGGTGGTGCTGGGGGGTGATGGCACGATCTTGCGTGGGGCTGAAAGGGCGCGGGCATCTGGTGCACCAATTCTTGGAGTCAACCTCGGCCACGTCGGGTTCCTTGCCGAGGCAGAGTCCGAGGAGGTAAATGCGGTTGTCGATGCGGTAATAAATCATCGTTGGCATGTTGAAGAGCGCATGGCAATCGAGGTGCGAATCTTGGTTGGCGGTGAACTCGTCGCACAGTCTTGGGCACTAAATGAGATCAGTATTGAAAAACTATCTCGCGAGCGCATGATTGACCTTGTTGTCGAAGTAGATGGGCGGCCACTGTCGCGTTGGGGCTGTGATGGCGTGGTAGCTGCTACTCCAACCGGTTCCACCGCTTACGCGTTCTCCGCGGGTGGTCCGGTGGTCTGGCCCGAGGTAGCGGCCTTATTGGTGGTTCCCCTTAGTGCACATGCACTATTTGCCCGCCCGTTGGTGGTTTCACCGCGCAGTGTTATTGCCTTTGAGATTCAGCCGTTTAGTTCCGCGGTGCTTGCTGCTGATGGCCGACGCATGTTCGAGGTGGCCGAAGGTGCGCGCGTCGAGGTTCGTCAGCATCAGCAGCCGGTGTTATTTGCCCGACTTGCTACTGCGCCGTTCACCGATCGGTTAGTAGCGAAATTTGATTTGCCAGTTCAAGGCTGGCGGGGCGGCACTCGAGGCACTGCGTGATCGAGAGTTTGCGGATCCGCGGGCTGGGCGTCATCGATGATGCGGTCATCGCATTTGGCTCGGGTCTAACCGCAATTACCGGTGAGACCGGTGCCGGTAAAACAATGGTCCTTACCGGGTTGAGTTTGCTCGCCGGTGGTAAAGCTGATGCTCAGGTGGTGCGTCATGGTAGTGATCGCGCTGAGGTTGATGGTGAGTGGTCACTTGTTGAAAAAGACTCGACAGTTGTGCTGAATCGCCTGAGCGAGGCAGGTGCTGAAATAGATATTGAGCACGGTAAGGCACAAGTGCTGCTGGCTCGCGCGGTTGCCGGTGAAGGCCGAAGCCGGGCGTTCGCCGGCGGGCGAACTGTCCCGGTGACCCTCTTGCAAGAAGTAGCGGGTGATCTTGTCGCGGTGCACGGGCAGTCTGAGCAATTGCGCTTACGGCAATCGGGTAAGCAGCGTGAGCTTTTGGATCGCTACGCGGGTGCTGCCGCCACGAAATTACTGTCCGAGTATCAAAGTGCCTTCACCAATTGGCGCCAGGTGCGAGCCGAAGTTCAGGAGTTGACCGGGCAGCGGGAAAATCGGGCGCGCGAGGCGGCTATGTTGGCAATCGGGATCGCCGAGATTGAAGCCGTGGCCCCGCTCCCAGGAGAGGACCTTGATCTAGATCGTCAATCCGCACTATTAGTGCACTCGGGCACCTTGTTGGAGGATGTTGCGACCGCCCACCTGGCACTTGTTGGTAAAGACGAGGCGATTGTTACCGGAGCGGGTGAGGCCAACGCAAATGTGCTGTCGGTTTTGGCCGCGGCCACCAAAGCCTTGGATCGAGCGATCGAGGTCGACCCGCAGTTGGCTTCGGTCCGAGATCGGTTTCGCGAAATCAGCAGTATCGCTGCCGACACCGCGGTCACCTTGTCCTCTTATGCGAGTGAAATTGATGCTGATCCGGCACGCCAGGCTTGGGTTGAGGAGCGACGAAATGCGCTTTCCGGACTCCGGCGCAGATATGGCGCGAGTGTGGACCAAGTGCTCGAGTGGCTGGAGCACGCCAAGGAAACCGTGGCTGAAGTCTTCGGTGATGAAGATCGACTCGCGGTACTGGCCGAGCAGGAACTTGCTGCTCAGGCGACGGTAACCAAGTTGGCGGCGAGTTTGTCAGCGGCTCGAATCAAGGCTGGAAAGCAATTTTCCGTTGCCGTCACCGCGGAGTTGCAAGCTTTAGCGATGCCGGACTCGGTATTACAGGTAAGTATTGAAACGGTGATAGAGCTGGCGCAATTTGGCAGCCACGGTGCCGATGAGATCGAGTTCTTGCTCCAACCCCATGTGGGGTCAAGCCCGCTGCCCATTGGCAAGGGGGCTTCCGGTGGTGAGCTTTCTCGGGTGATGTTGGCCATCGAAGTGGTGCTGGCCGGGGTTGACCCGGTGCCTACCTTCGTATTCGACGAGGTCGATGCCGGGATAGGGGGTCGTGCCGCGGTCGAGGTCGGCCGCCGGTTAGCCCGGCTGGCCCGTACCGCCCAAGTAATTGTTGTCACCCATCTGCCCCAGGTGGCGGCTTTTGCAGACCAGCACGTGGTTATTGCCAAAAGCGCTGACGGGCTAGTAACAGCATCGAGTGTGACAGCGGTTACGGGCGCGGCGCGCATTACCGAGTTGGTACGCATGTTGTCAGGCTTAACCAACTCGCAAGCAGGCGCCGCCCACGCCGAAGAACTCCTCGATTTGGCGTCCCAAGAGCGGCTGGCCAAGTAAATACCCGCGGGTCAGGTGTTCGCATCAGGTCGAATCACTGATAGTCTGATGTCCCGTGAGTTCAGTCAAGCAAACCAAGCATGTCTTCGTTACCGGGGGTGTTGCTTCCTCACTCGGTAAGGGGCTCACCGCCTCGAGTCTAGGTAGTTTGCTCGCGGCTCGCGGATTACGCGTGACAATGCAGAAGTTGGATCCGTATCTCAACGTTGATCCTGGAACTATGAACCCTTTCCAACACGGTGAAGTTTTCGTCACCGATGATGGCGCCGAAACTGATCTAGATATTGGTCACTACGAGCGCTTCCTCGATACCGAACTACATGGGTCGGCGAATGTCACCACCGGTCAGGTTTATTCCACGGTAATCGCCAAGGAGCGCCGTGGCGAGTACTTGGGCGACACCGTCCAAGTTATCCCGCACATCACTAACGAAATTAAGTCGCGAATTCGTCGGATGGCCGGCCCCGATGTAGATGTTGTCATAACCGAAGTGGGGGGCACGGTCGGTGACATTGAGTCACTTCCGTTCTTGGAGGCGGTAAGGCAGGTGCGCCACGAAGTTGGCCGCGACAATGTGTTCTTCCTGCATGTTTCACTGCTTCCTTATATCGGGCCATCTGGTGAATTAAAGACAAAGCCCACTCAGCATTCAGTAGCTTCGCTGCGTAATATCGGTATTCAGCCTGACGCCATTGTGTTGCGAGCCGATCGCCCCGTTCCAACAGCGATCAAGCGCAAGATCTCCTTAATGTGTGACGTCGACGAGGAAGCAGTGGTCGCGGCGGTCGATGCAGTGAGTATTTATGACATCCCCAAGGTGCTGCACACCGAAGGGCTAGATGCCTACGTTGTTCGCCGGCTCGATTTGCCATTCCGTGATGTGGATTGGACCAGATGGGATGACCTACTGCGCCGGGTACATCATCCAGCTAAGCAGGTAACCATTGGATTAGTCGGTAAGTATGTCGATCTACCCGATGCGTACCTGTCGGTTACCGAAGCAATGCGCGCCGGTGGGTTCCATAATGATTGCAAGGTTGAGATCCGCTGGGTCACCAGTGATGACTGCGTGAGCCCTGTTGGCGCCCGCGAGCAACTCGACGGCCTAGACGGTATTTTGGTGCCTGGTGGCTTCGGGGTGCGCGGTATTGAAGGCAAACTTGGGGCACTTCGATACGCACGTGAAACTGGAATCCCAACACTTGGTATCTGCCTCGGCTTGCAATGCATGGTGATCGAGTATGCACGCAACGTTGCCGGCCTTGTCGATGCGAACTCACTTGAGTTTGACGAAACCACAGCGCACCCGGTGGTTTCGACTATGGCTGATCAGCGCGATGTGGTATCTGGTGATCGCGATATGGGTGGCACCATGCGTTTGGGTCTTTACCCGGCGAAATTACTCGAGGGCTCGCAAGTGGCAAACACCTATGGGCTTCCCTATATTGACGAACGCCACCGGCATCGGTACGAAGTAGCAAATACTTATCGTCCAGCCCTTGAAGAAGCCGGCTTGGTCTTCTCCGGTACTTCGCCGGATGGTCGCCTTGTTGAATTTGTCGAACTCCCGGAGCAGGTACACCCTTATTACATTGGCACTCAGGCGCATCCCGAATTTCGGTCACGGCCTACCAGAGCGCATCCACTATTTATCGGTTTGGTTAGTGCAGCACTTGCTCGCGCAGAAAGTCGCGCTGCGCAATTTGCCAGATGATTGATTCTGGCGACGAAGAATGGACAGGCGATGTCGCCGATGCTCTTGAGCCTCGCCAGATAGTTGAATCCACCAGCCAATTCACCGGCCGGATCTGGTCAGTTCGTACCGACACCGTTAATTTTGGTGGGCAACTTATTGAGCGCGACATCTTATTACACCTTGGTGCGGTCGCGATTATCGCAATTGATGATCAAGACCGGGTGCTGCTCATACGCCAGTATCGGCATCCGGTGGCGATGGCGCTATTCGAGCCACCGGCTGGGCTACTTGATATCCCGGGTGAGCAACCGCAGTTAACCGCGGCCCGTGAACTTGCGGAAGAGTCTGGCTTTCAGGCCGAAACCTGGCAGGTACTAGTGGATTTTTTGAACAGCCCCGGTGGCTCAAGTGAGGGCATCCGAGTTTATTTAGCTAGGGGGCTGACGCCGCTGGAAGCCGGCAGGCCGGTAACCGGTGAAGCCGAGGAAGCATTTTTGCCAAGGGCGTGGGTGCCGCTGGCGACGGCCAAAGACCTTGTCCTGAGTGGAGCGATTAGCAGCCCATCAGCGGTCTGCGGGATTTTGGCAGCCTGGGCGGCGCGAGATACCGGCTGGGCGAATTTGCGGCCGGCTGATGCGCCGTGGCCGGTCCGAGCCACACTCCTTGAGCAGGGGCGCGTGCATCCGGCCTAGCTTGGCCATACGATCTGATAAGTCTGCACTGCGATTCCGCGCTCGCGGCTGGTTTAGGAGGCATTGTGAAGGTCGGGGTTCCCCGCGAAGTCAAGACACATGAATATCGGGTCGCGATCACCCCGGCAGGAGTCCACGAATTAGTTGGGCACGGGCACGAGGTCTTCGTCGAGGACAACGCGGGTTTGGGATCTTCGATCATGAACGATGACTATCTGGCCGCCGGCGCGAAAATCTTGGCAACGGCCGATGAAGTCTGGGCAATAGGCGACCTAATCCTTAAAGTTAAAGAACCGATCGCAGATGAGTATCACCGCATTAGATCAGGCCAAATAGTTTTTACTTATTTGCATTTAGCCGCATCACGAGAATGTACCGATGCGTTGATAAGTTCAGGAGCCACCGCAATCGCCTACGAGACCGTTGAGTTGCCAGACGGCTCACTACCGCTGCTCGCGCCAATGTCTGAAGTTGCTGGCCGGTTGGCACCTCAGGTGGGTGCGCATTCCTTGATGCGGGCACATGGTGGCCGCGGAGTGCTAATGGGCGGTGTCTCTGGTGTATATGCGGCCAAAGTAGTTGTCCTCGGAGCCGGAGTGGCCGGAATGAACGCCGCAGTAATCGCACTTGGGATGCAAGCCGAAGTACTACTCCTAGATAAGAATATTGCTCGACTTCGGCAAGTAGATTCCATCTATCAAGGTCATATGCAAACAATTGCCTCGAACTCATTTGAAGTTGAGCGCGCGGTGATTGATGCCGATCTAGTCATCGGGGCCGTGCTGGTGCCGGGGGCGAAGGCACCGAAACTTATCAGCAACGATCTGGTATTGCGGATGAAACCTGGGTCAGTCTTAGTGGATATTGCCATCGATCAGGGCGGCTGCTTTGAGGATTCGCGGCCTACCACCCACTCCGACCCCACCTACACCGTCCACAACAGCGTGTTCTACTGCGTAGCAAATATGCCGGGTGCGGTGCCATACACATCAACTTATGCGTTAACCAATGTCACCTTGCCCTATGCGGTGGCTTTAGCCGATAAAGGCTGGAAGCAGGCGTTACGTGATGATCACGCACTGGCTCTAGGGCTAAATGTTCACGCCGGGCAGATCACCTACGGCGCGGTCGCGGAATCGTTCGGGCTCGCGCGCGTATCGCTAGATGAGGTCTTGGCCTGAGTTCCGGGCTCGCCACGGCGATAGGTGGATATCTCGATCACATCACAATCGAGCGCGGGCTATCTGGCAATACCGTTTCGGCTTATCGGCGTGATCTGACTCGTTATGCGAACTGGTGCCAGGCGCGCGGTTTGGTAGATGTCCGGTCAATAACTACGAATGATGTTGCGGATTTCGCGGCGTCACTTCGCTCAGAGTCGGTCTTCGGCGGTGCCTTATCGGCAGCGAGCGCGGCGCGCACGGTGGTTTCGGTCCGTGGATTTCACCGCTTCGCACTGCTTGAGTCCTTGACACTTGTTGACCCTAGTTGTGATGTGCAGCCACCTAGTACTTCGCGCAGGTTGCCCAAGGCACTTGATTATGTTGACGTAGAGAGGTTGATCTCCTGCGCTGGTGATTTAGATTCACCGATCGGTTTGCGTGACCGCGCGCTGTTGGAGTTGTTGTACGGCACCGGCGCGCGCATCTCCGAGGCTATAACGCTAGATGTGGATGATATTGATTTAACAAATCGGACTGTCACTGTCGTCGGTAAGGGTGATAAGCAGCGCAAGTTGCCACTTGGTGATTATGCAGCGCGGGCGATTGATGCATATTTGATAAGGGGTCGTCCGATGTTTGCGGTTAAGGGCCGGGGCACTTCACGGGTTTTCTTGAACACCCGAGGCGCTCCACTCAGTAGGCAAAGTGCCTGGTCGGTGTTGAAATCCAGCGCCGAGCGCGCCGAACTCGATGCGAAAGTGAGCCCACATACTCTGCGCCATAGTTTCGCCACGCACCTACTTGAAGGTGGCGCTGATGTGCGCGTGGTGCAAGAACTACTCGGGCACTCCTCCGTTACCACCACCCAGATTTACACGCTGGTTACCGCCGATACGCTCAAACAGGTCTATCTCACCAGCCACCCGAGGGCGTTATGACCTCCCTTCAAGGGTTCATTATTCGACCGGCACTAGTTTTCGGTGTTGGGCTCGGCTTGATTCTTGGTTTTTGCGGGCCGTTGGCGGCGATACCGCACTCCACCGATGTTGGAGTCAGCGAACTAATTGGGACGAGTACACAAGGCCGGGCCATAACCGCTACTCGATACGGGTCGGAGCCTGCAACCACGAGGGTGGTGGTGGTGGGCCAAATGCACGGTAATGAAAGTGCGGGTAGTCGGGTAATTTATGAGATCGCTCGCCGATTGGGTAGCGGGAATGAGCTCCCAGCGGATGCGGCGATCTGGCTGATCAGCAGCATCAATCCAGATGGCGCCGTGGCGAACACGCGGGTAACCGCTTCAGGGGTTGACTTAAATCGCAACTTTCCAGCGGGCTGGCTCCAGCAGGGCCGAGGTAGCTCAAGTTGGTCCGGCCCCGGTGCTGGCAGTGAGCCGGAGGCCGTGGCTGTCATGGCTTTTTTGGAGCGAATGGACCCCACGGCACTACTGGCATTTCACCAGCCATTTGCTGTCGTAGACCTAACCCACCCGAATAGTCGTCCTGCCGGCCAGCGGCTGGCGACCTGGCTCGGGCTGCCGGCGCAAGTGGTGGGCTGCCCGGGGCCTTGCTACGGCACCATGACCGGGTGGGTTGATACCCATTTCTCGGCCATCGCCTTGACCGTTGAATTGCCGAAAATAGTCACCTCTGAGCGGGTTGTGCGATCGGCAACGGCCGTGCTCCGGCTCACCAGGTGGCTGGCCCGGTAGGCTCGGGCCCGGTAACGGTTAGCTGATCAACTTGTTCGCGAGCCAGTTGTTTATGCCCCGATGGAGCGAAAGAAAGGGTCACCATGGATTCCGACGACCCGAACTTCAAACGAGTCGCCCGCAAAATCCCCGAGCCGTCCGTGCTGACCGAACATGGTCCGGCCCGAGTTATTTCGATGGTGAACCAAAAAGGTGGTGTGGGCAAGACGACGTCCACGGTTAGTTTGGGTGCGGCACTTGCCGGCTACGACCGCAAAGTGCTACTCGTAGATTTTGATCCACAGGGTGCGCTCTCGGTGGCACTTGGCCTGAATCCAAACGAGATGGATTTAACCGTTTACAACTTGCTGACTCAAAGCGACTGCCATATCGGCGATGTCATCGTGTCGACCGAAGTTGAAAACCTTGATCTGCTGCCAAGTAATATCGATTTATCGGCAGCTGAGCTCCAATTAGTTACTGAAGTTGGGCGAGAGCATGCACTCGGCAGGGCACTTGAGCCGGTATTGGGGGAGTACGACGTAATCCTGATTGACTGCCAGCCCTCCCTGGGCCTTCTGACTTTGAACGCTTTGACCGCAAGTAGCGGGGTTATCGTTCCGATGGAGTGTGAGTACTTCGCCCTGCGCGGTGTCGCGCTGCTCAAGGACACCCTTGACAAAGTCACCGCCAGATTGAACCCCAGCCTAAAAATTATCGGGGTACTGCCAACCATGTACGACCCGAGAACTCTGCATAGCCGCGAGGTTTACCAAACAGTGGTGCAGGCGTTCGGCGATTTAGTATTCCAGACGGTGATCAATAGAACCATTAAATTCCCCGATGCCGCAGTTGCTGGCGAGCCGATCACGCAATTTGCACCAGGTAGTTCTGGCGCCAAGGCCTACGAGCAGTTGGCGCGGGAGGTCCTAGACAGGTGACCGCACCGACTGACATGGTCGAGGCAACAGCCGAGCAAGCCACCGATGGGGGTACCGGTTCGCCCGGTGGATTCTTAGTTCGTGTCGGTGATTTCGAGGGACCATTCGATCTGCTGCTTTCGCTGATTTCGAAGCATAAGCTTGAAGTAACCGAAATCGCTCTGCACCAAGTAACCGACGAGTTCATCTCCTACATCCGCGCAAAGGGTTCCGAATGGGAACTGGATGAAGCCAGCAGCTTCTTAGTTGTTGCGGCAACCTTGCTAGACTTGAAAGCTGCCCGGCTATTGCCCAGCGGTGAAGTGGAGGATGAAGAAGACCTCGCGTTACTCGAAGCCAGAGATATTTTGTTTGCGCGACTATTGCAGTATCGGGCCTTTAAAGAGATCGCCACGATATTTACCCAGCAATTCGACTTGGCCAACAAGCAGGTACCGCGCACGGTTGGCCTTGAACCACATTTTGCAGCCATGTTGCCAGAGGTGCTACTTGGCCTGGGGCCGGAGCAATTTGCCGCACTTGCTGCGCGGGCTCTTGCCCCCAAACCTGTGGAGTCAGTCTCTATTGCTCACTTGCATCTGCAGCGGGTCAGTGTGCGCGAGCAGGCTGAAATTATTATCGACCGGTTGCGCAGGCAGCGGGTCTCGACCTTTCGGGCTTTGATTGCCGATTGCGATACCACGTTATTGATTGTGGCCAGGTTCTTGGCACTTTTGGAGTTATATCGCGAAACGGTGGTGGCATTCGAACAGATCACCCCACTCGGTGACTTAACAATCCGCTGGACGGGCACCGATGACAGCGCCATTGTGGTGACCGATGAGTTCGATGTTGAGCGCGATATCGACGACGTACCTGCCGAGCAAGAGATACAGGAGATAGAGGTGAATGTTGATGAGCATTGAAAGTGTGGCAACTGAGTCGATGACCGAACCAGATGACATTACAGATGGTATTGGTGCTCCATCAATTGCCGCGGCAATCGAGGCCCTATTGCTGTTGACCGATGAACCGATGAGCGTGCTGGCCCTGGCCGAAGCTATTAAGTGCCCATCTGATGACGTCTGGGAGAGCGTCCACGACCTTGCCAAGCAATATACCGAGCAAGGCCGCGGCTTTGAACTGCGCGAGGTTGCCGGCGGATGGCGCTTTTATACGCGGGCAGATTGTGCGCCACTGGTTGAACGTTGGGTACTCGATGGCCAGCAGGCGCGCCTCACCCAAGCCTCCCTTGAGACGCTAGCGGTGATCGCTTATCGACAGCCGGTTTCACGTGGTCGCATCAGTGCTATTCGCGGGGTTAATGTCGATGGAGTCATTCGAACCTTGCTGAGCCGGGGGCTAATAGCCGAAGGAGGCGATCAAGGTGAGTCAGGGTCAATTCTTTATGTCACAACCTCGCACTTCCTTGAGCGCTTGGGTATTGCCTCCCTTGATGACCTACCACCGATCGCCGAACATCTACCGGATCTAGCTGACCTAGATGACGTACTTGATTCGGTAGCCACGGGCGACTAGTGACAGGTGCCCAGGAAGATTCGGCTGCAGAAGGTCTGCGACTACAGAAGGTGTTGGCGCAGGCCGGCCTAGGGAGCCGGCGGGCTTGCGAAGAACTTATCGCTTCAGGGCGCGTTGAAGTTGACGGCCAGATCGTTGTCGAGCAAGGCACCCGGGTTGATCCGATGAAGGCGATCGTGCGGGTAGATGGTCAGCGCGTGCCCACCGCCCCGGATACCGTGGTGTTGGTTTTCAATAAGCCAAAGGGTGTGGTCTCAACAATGGCTGATGATCACGGCCGGAAGTGTGTTGGTGACTATGTGACCGAACGGCCCGAACGCCTGTTTCATGTTGGGCGCCTTGATGCCGAAACCGAAGGTTTGCTCATAATTACTAACGACGGAAAATTGGCTCAGCACCTTGGGCACCCAACACATGAGGTGGCCAAGACTTACATTGCAACCGTAGCCGGGGTGGTCGAACGCGATGGGCTCCGGTCCTTGCGTCTGGGTGTAGAACTTGAGGATGGGTTGGCCAAGTGCGATACGGCTCGAATCGTGCAGTCGCTGTCGGATCGAACGATGGTGGAATTGGTTATTCACCAGGGCCGAAATCGCATTGTTAGACGAATGTTTGAGGCGATCGGGCACCCGGTGCTAGCTCTGGTTCGCACCCGGGTAGGGCCGGTATCACTGGGCCAACAACGACCCGGTACCCTTCGCGTTCTTGAGGGTAATGAACTGCACGCTTTGTACACTCAGGCCGGTCTGTAGGCTGTGCGGGTGCGCGGAGTTAGAGGTGCCGTCTGCTTGCAGGCCGATGACCCAGTTGAGATGCGAGAAGCCGTCTCAGAGTTACTCGGTGCCATGCTCGACCGTAACCAGATCACCACCGATGAGGTCATCAGTTTGATTTTGACCGCCACCCCGGATTTGGTTTCCGCGTTTCCAGCGGCTGGTGCCCGCGACTTCGGTTTCGTCGATGTGCCGCTGCTATGTGCCCAAGAAATTAATGTGCGCGGAGCCCTGCCCCGAGTCGTACGAGTTCTCATGCACATCGAAGGGGATCGCGACCGCGAACTTATTAGCCATGTCTACCTGCGCGGGGCTGAAGTGCTCCGGCAGGATCTACACCCGTGAACCTCGACCGCGGTACCGCTGTGATCGGTCCGGTACTGGTCATCGGCACCGGCTTAATAGGTACATCAATCGCACTTGCGCTAAAGCGAGCAGATGTCGAGGTGTTTTTGGAGGACACCGATCCAAGCCAGTTAGCTACCGCGATGGCGGCTGGCGCGGGTTTAGTTTTTCAAGAAGAAGTAATCCCAAAACTTGTGGTGGTGGCGGTGCCGCCGCGCTACGCGGGTGTGGTGCTTGCGCAGGCGTCCGAGCGATTTTCTGAGGCGACAATCACTGATGTCACTTCGGTTAAGGCTCAAGTTCTCGCAGCTGCCGTAGATCAGGGGGCCGACCCAAGGCGGTTAATAGGTGGGCACCCGATGGCCGGCCGTGAAGTTGCTGGCGCGGCCGGGGCTCGTGGTGATTTACTCGATGATCGGCTATGGGTATTGACCCCGAGTGAACTGACAACTGTCGACCACCTGAGGCAGGCCTACCAACTGGTTTCAACCTGTGGCGCATATGCCGTTGAGATGACACCCGATGAGCATGATCGCGCCGTGGCCTTGGTGTCTCACACTCCGCAACTTCTTTCGAGTGTGTTGGCGGCCCAATTAGCTGATGCGAGCTCAGATTATGTGCGCATCGCGGGGCAAGGATTACGCGATATGACCCGCATCGCAGCATCTGATAGTGCCCTTTGGACCGATATTCTCAGTGTTAACGCTAAGCAAGTCGCCGAAGTCCTGTCGAACGTGGTGAATGACCTCACGGAGACACTTGCGGCTTTGCAGGCGATTGCGGCCGGCGATGCTTCGCAGACTTCAAGGCTCAGCAGTGCTTTGCAAACCGGCGCGGTGGGCCGCTCACGGATCCCGGGCAAGCATGGTGCAGAACAAATCGAGATAGCAATTGTTGGAGTCATGCTCGCCGATAAGCCAGGTGAGTTGGCGCGACTCTTTACTGGTGCGGGCGAGGCAAATATTAACCTTGAAGATGTTCGAATCGAGCATGTACTTGGCCGGCCGAGTGGCTTAGTAGAGATTTCGGTACGCCCAGACAAGGTAGAGACTCTTGCATCAGCTCTGCGCGACCGGAGTTTTGATGTCCGCATCTAATGCGTTAGTAATTGCGGTTGATGGTCCGGCAGGGTCAGGTAAATCAAGTGTCTGCCGTGGTGTGGCAGCCAAACTCGGTATGCGTTATCTCGACACCGGCGCAATGTATCGCGCCATGACTGTGGCGGTGCTTACGGCTGGTGTTGATGTTGCTGATGAAGCCGGCGTTGAAGCGGTGGCAGAGCACACCAGCATTTACTGCGGTACTGACCCCGGTGCCCCTGAAGTCTGGCTGGATGGGCGAGATGTCGCAGAGTCCATTCGAGGTTCGGAGGTAACCGCGGCTGTTAGCGCGGTGAGCGCTGTGCCAGGTGTGCGCCAAAGACTCGTCGAGATTCAACGCTCGCAAGTACAGGCCGCCCGCGATGCCGATGTCGGCATTGTTGTAGAGGGTCGCGATATCGGTACCGTCGTCGTGCCTGAAGCCGACCTGAAGATCTTCCTCGTGGCCGACCCTGCGGTTCGTGCTCAACGTCGCGCACTGGAGAACAGTGCCGGTGAACTTCCTGAGCCGGCTACGGTAGCGGTAACCGAGGCAGAACTGCTTAAACGCGATGCCTACGATTCCGGCCGTGAGATCTCACCCCTGACTCAGGCCGATGATGCGCGAGTTGTCGATACCACAAATTTCACATTGAATGAAGTTATCGAGCAAGTGTGTGTCCTTGCTACTGGCGTGCAGCGGTGAGTGAGCCCGATTTAGCGCAATTGGCAGGCCGGGCAGCGCACTCGCGAAATGTAGGTGCCCTGCTAGCACGGACGGCCTATCGCATTGAGGTGCACGGACGCCACCATCTCCCCGCTCACGGCCCAGCACTGCTGGTGGGAAGCGACTTAAATTTGTTTTCGGCCGCAATTGTTGCATCGGTGGCATGCCGACCAATTCACACACTGGCTCCCGGGGCGCTGGAGCAACTAGGTGATATTCCGGTGATTTCACCGGGTATTGTCGCCGCGCAGTGGGCACTTGAACTACTCGAGGCCGGTGCTGCGATCATGGTAACCGCGGATGTTCCACCCCCTGGGTATTTATTGGCGCACGGGTCGGTCCCGATCACTCCGGTAGTGGTTTTCGGAGGGTCGGGAAAGGTAGCGGATGATCCGCCCAGATTGCGCTCTAAAATCGAG